>DASPNK010000300.1:0-8704 GCA_035626575.1 Planctomycetota bacterium
GTCTCCTCCGGCGTCAGTTTCAGCACGCGCGCGAGGTCCAGCACCGCAGGGCCCGAAGGGATCATCCCGCGGTTGAGGATCAGCCAGAGGTGGTTGGCCGACTTCCCGAGCGCGGCGGACAGCGCCCGCCCCGACATGCCGCCGGACGACGCGGCGTGCCGCGCCATGAGCCGCGTCAGCTCGCGCTGAAACGGGGTGGCGTCGTTCGACGATGCGGTCTGGGTGGCGGAGTCGCGGTCGTTCACAGGTCGGCCGGAGTTTGCCATTCAGGGGGGACGCGCGAGGGAGGCGACCGCGCCCGGACGCCGTAACCGGCCGTCCGAACCGGTTCGGATAGGATCCGCCCCTTCGTCCTTCCCTCGCGGCGGCGAGCCTACCAGACGCCCCGCCGCCTCCGGAGCCTGCGATGCGCTGCGCCCTGACTTTCGTTCTCGCCGCCGTCTTCGTCGTCGCGCAACAGCCGGGCGCGAAGCTCAAGCCGCCGCCCGCGGCGGTCGCCGCGGGATTCGAGTCGATCTCGGTCGAAGACTGCAAGACGTGGCTGGCGTTTCTCGCCGGCCCCGAATGCGAGGGCCGCGGCACCGGGCAGGACGGCTATCAGAAGGCGGCCGATTACGTCGCGGAGCGCTTCCGGGAGTTCGGCCTGAAGCCGGTCGGCGACAAGGGACAGGACGGCAAGCCGTCGTACTTCCAGATGGTCCCGTTCACCGCGACGGGCATCGACCCGACGACGTGCTCCCTCGAAGTCGTCGGGAAGACGAAGACGACCGTCCCGCTCGGCGAGGGCTTCGGCGTCTCCGGCTCGGGCGCGGTCGAGTGCGACGCGCCGGCGGTGTTCCTCGCGGCCTCGGCGACGTCCCGCGAGGAACCCGAGGTCGACGTCGAAGGCAAGGCGGTGATCCTCCTCGCCTACGGCGACGACGGGGGCTTCCCGCCGGAGATCCGCTTTCTGAACAAGCTGCGGGGTCGCAAACCCGCGGCGATCCTGCGGATCAACAACGTGAGCGCCGCGCGCGGCGCGGCGTCGGCGGGCGGCTGGAGCCGGGTCGACCCCAAGCGGCCGCCGCGCGACGACGGCGAGGGCGGCGGACGGCGCGGCGCGACGCCGTCGACCTTCATCTCCGAAGAGGTCCTCAGGAAGCTGGCCGAGGCCGGGGGCGTCGACGTGGAGAAGCTCGTCGCCGATGCGCGCCGCGACGGCGGGCCGAAGACCAAGGCGGCGCCGCTGCGCATCAAGCTGAAGGCGAAGTCGAAGCGGCTGTTCCGCGACGTCCCCAACGTCGTCGGATATCTCGAAGGCTCGGACCCCAAGCTGAAGAAGGAGGTCGTGATCTTCGGGTCGCACCTCGATCACCTCGGCCGCAGAGACGACGGCGCCATTTTCTTCGGCGCCGACGACGACGGGTCGGGCTCGACGGGGTTGATCGCCATCGCCCGCGCGTTCACGAAGAACGCGCGGGCGCCGAAGCGCAGCGTCCTGTTCCTCGCGGTCTGCGGCGAGGAGATCGGGCTTCTCGGCTCCGACTGGTACGTCGAGCACCCGATTTTCCCGATCGAAGACACGGTCGCCGAGCTGCAGATGGACATGATCGGGCGCCGCGAAGAGGCGCACGATCGGGAGAATCCCGGCAACGAGAAGGCCGAGGACAACGTCAACACGCTGCACGTCGTCGGGTCGACGAAGATCTCGACGCAACTGCACGAGATCATCCTCAAGGCCAACGCCGACCACATCGGCTTCGACTTCGAGTACGACGGCGAGAAGTACTACACGCGCAGCGACCACTACAACTTCGCGCGCAAGGGCATCCCGGTGGCGTTCGTCTTCACCGGCGTGCACCGCGACTACCACGAGGTCAGCGACACGCCGGACAAGATCGACTACCCGAAGCTCGCCCGCGTCGCGCAGCTCATGTACCTCGTCGGCTTCGAAGTCGCCGACCGCGCCGAGCGCCTCGTGAAGGACGTGAAGTCCAGGAAATAGGGTCGCGGACCGCGGCGGCCCGGCGCGGCGCGCAGCGCCGCACGTCGCTTCCGCCGGCCCGCGCCTGCCGACGCCCGACGAAGCGGGGCCGTCCCCCGCTTCGCTCCCGGCTCGGGTCGCCGCGGTCCTGTCCGGTGGACCGACGCCCGCCTACTTGAGCTGCTTCAGCGCCTCGGCGATCGCGGCTTCGAGCTGCGCGTCGCGGCCGCGGGCGACGTCCTGCGGGAGGTTTTCCACGGGGACGTCGGGCACGCAACCGTGGTTCTCCATGTTCAGGCCGGTCCCCTTCGCCCACCAGCCGCGGAACGGGTTCCGCAGCGTGGACCCGTCGAGGAGGCGGAAGCCGCCCGTCGAAATGACCGCGCCGTAGGTCGTCTTCCCCACCACCGGTCCGCGCTTCAGCGTCTTCACGCCGTGGCTGAAGATCTCCGCGTTCGAGTAACTGAACTCGTCGCAGAGGCAGACGATCGGCTTCGTCCACGCCGCGAAGACGCGGCGATCCTGCGGATAGCCCTTGCCGCCGCCGCGCGGCACCGTCGTCGCGTGGTCCGCCTGCGTCAGCATGGTGAACAGAAGATCGGCGGTCCATCCTCCGCCGTTGCCGCGCACGTCGATGATCAGGCAGTCCTTGTCGTAGCCCTCGCTGAAGATCTCGTGTTCGAAGCGCGAGAGCTCCGGCGCGTCCATTCCGGCGATGTGCACGTAGCCCACCTTGCCGTCGGTGAGCGCATGGACGCGCGCCTGGCGTTCGGCGACCTCGTCGTCATAGACCCGCTCGTCGATCGAGCCCGCGGGCGTGATCAGGATCTCGATCTCCCCGTCGCCGCGGCGCACCGTCAGACGCACGTCGCGCCCCGCGAGGCGGTCGAACGCCTCCCACGGGTTCCGGCCGTCGTCGAGCCGCTTCTCGTCGACCGCGAGAACGACGTCGCCCGCCTGCAGCCGGCTCTTCTCGCGCGCCGCCGGCGTCCCCGGCACCACGCGCTTCACGCGCAGCCCCGGCCCGGGGAAATCCTCGTCCCACAGCACGCCGAGCTCCGCCGTCCGCGAGGGCGTAGGGGACGTCCAGCGCGCCGCCGGCGTGAAGCCGAGGTGCGACGCGTTCAGCTCGCCGAGGAGCAGCGTCACCACCATTCCGAGGTCCTGCGGCGTCGAGGCCGCCGCCGCCCACGGCTCGAAGCGTGCGCGCGCCGCGGCCCAGTCGGCGCCGTGCAGGTTCGCGTCGTAGAAATGGTCGCGCATGCGACGCCAGGCTTCGACGAACACCAGCCTGCGCTCCTCGGACGGTCGGCGGAGCCGCGTGCCGGCGAACGCGTAGACGGTCTTCTGCCCGCCCTTCTGCGAGCAGACCTGGCCGCCGGAGAGGAAGAACAGGTCGTCGCCCGCCCATCGCACCGACGAGACCGGCGCGGGCTGGAGCTTGCTCTTGTTCTTGCCGTCGATCTCCATCGTCCAGAGGCCCGGCTCCACGCCGGTCTGGACGAAGGCGATCGATTTCCCGTCCGGCGACGGCGCGGGCGACGTGCGCGAGCCGGGTCCGGACGTCGGCTTGCGCCGGCGTTTATGGAGATCGTCGAAGTCGACGACGACGGGCTCGACCTTCTCCTTCGCCTTCTCGCTTTCGGGGCGCGACTCCTTCGACGCGGCGCCCTCCGCCGACTCCGGACGGGTTTCGGGCGCGGACTCCGGCGCCGACTCGGGCCCCGATTCGGGGCGCGACGCCGATCGCGAGGCGGGCCGCGACGCCGCGCCGCCCTTGGGGTCCTTCTTGGCCTTCCTCAGCTCCTCTTCGTCCTCCCAGTCGAGCGGCGTCTTCTCGAAGTCCGCTTTCCGCAGCCACGCCGTGACGATCTCGTAGTCCTGGTAAAGGCCGTCGCGCGCCGCATAGGCGAGGAACCGTCCCTTCGGGTCCCACGCCGGCGCCACGTCCTCGTCGGGATGGCGCGAAACGTTGTAAGGCTCGCGCTCCGCCTGAACGTCGAAGATGCGGACGTCGGTGTTGAAGTCGTCGTCGTCGCTCGCGACGGCGATCCAGCGCGAGTCGGGCGACCAGTCGAACTGCGGCGCCGCGAACCCGCGCGCCAGAACGCGGCGATCGGCGAGCGTCGCGGGGTCGGCGAGCACGAGGTCGCCGAGGCCGCGCACGTACGCGAGAGTCGCGCCGTCCGGCGCCAGATCGAGCGAGTGCTTCGAGCCGGGCGTGTCGGTCAGCTTCTCGATCCGGAACTTCCGCGCCCGCGAGAGGCGCTTTTCCGACGGATCCGCGGAGCTCGCCCGGTAGATCTGGTCTTCGCCGCTCGCGTCGGAGACGAAGAGGAGCGATTCCGAGTCGGCGGCGAAGCACGGCGACCGCTCCCCCGCCGCGGAGTCGGTGACCCTCCGCACGTGGCGCGGTTCCTTCCCCTTCCGGTCCATCACGAAGATCTCGCCGCCCGCGACCGCGGCGATCTGCTTGTCGTCGCGGGAGAGCGCGTAGTCGGTCACGTCGCCGGTCACGGGCTCTTCGACGTCGAGCAGCGACGTCTCGAGGAATCCGCGCAACGGGATCTTCCGCGGCGCCGCCTTCGGCAGGGCCGGGTTCGCCGGATCCAGTTCGAGCACGAAGACGCCGTCCTCCGCCTCGAAGGCGAGGTGCGTGCCGCGCACGTTGAGCGAGGGGAACCGCACGCCCGGCGTGGCGAGGCGCGTCACCTGCGTCTCTTCGCCGGCGAGCGGGCGCCACCACACGTTCACGGCGCGGTCGCGCTCGCGGAGGAAGTAGAAACCCGTCCCCTCCGGGTGCCACATCGGCGCGAAGTCGTTGCCTTCCCACGACGTCATCCGGGCGATCGGCCCGTCCGGAAGCTCGGCGACCCACACGTCGAGATTCGCCGAGCCGCGGTAATCCTTCCGCCACCACGACTCGGCGCCGCGCACGAACGCCATCCGCCGCCCGTCGGCCGACAACGCGTGCTCGATGCCGGCGAGATCGGAGACGGGCCGCTCGACGCCGCCCGCCGCCGGGATCTTCCGGAGCTTCGAATACGCGCGGCCCTCCGTCACCTGCCGCCGCGAGACGAACAGGACGTCGGCGCCGTCGGCGCTGAAGCCGGCGATGAAGTCCGGGTCCGAATGGAACGTCAGCCGCGCGGGCCGGCCCCCGACGAGCGACGTCCGGAAGAGGTCGACGTTGCCGAAGCGGTCGCTCTGGAACACGAGCGTGGCGCCGTCGGGCGACCAGAGGGCGCGGTCCTCGCGCGCCGGATGCGACGTGACGCGCGCGGCGAAACCGCCCGCGGCCGGCGCCACCCACAGGTCGCCTTCGTACGAAAACACCATCTGCGACCCGTCGGGCGACACGGCGGGATGACGGCACAGCGTCAACTCGCCGCCCTGGGCGGGCGCGAGGGCGGAGACGACGACCAGGATCACGAACGGGAAGGCGACGGTGCGCATGCGGGGATTCCGGCGCCGCGACGCGCGGCGGGCGGGCATCATCTCAGCCGCGCGCCGCGGCGCCCACTCTTCGCTCCGCGCCGGCTTTGCGACGACGCCGCGCCCCGTAACATGGCCGCCCCTCGGCCGTCCCGCACCGGCCGGCGCACGGCGTCCTCACTTATGGCAACGCTCGTCGAGGCCGGAGCCCAGGTCGACCCCCGCTGGGGTCCGCCCTGGGCGCTCGCCACCGCGGTCTCGGCCGCAGATCGGCTCCTTCAGGCGGGCGACGGTCCGCCCCGCACGCTCTTTTTCGGCGCCGAGCCCGCGGCCCTCGCGCACGCCCGCGAGGCCGGGTCCGAGGTCGTGTCGCTCGGCGGCGACGACGGACCGCGGGACTGGGCCGAAGCGGCGCTGGCCGTCGCGGCCCGCTATCGCCCGGGCGATCGCGACGCCTGGAGGATGGCGATCGCCGCCGCGCTCGACGCCCGTTGCGGCGCGCGCCTCCTCACCTTCGCCAAACGCGGCGAGGGGTTTCGCGGCCGCTGCGCGCGGCCGACCGAAATCCGCGGACCCGCCTACGGCGCCTTCGACGGCGCGTGGGTGGACGTCGACGTCGCGTGGACGGCGCACGCCGCGCCCCCCGGCGGCTGCCCGCGCCTGGACGTGGCCGAGCCCGACGCCGTGATGCGCGCCCACGCCGCCGAGTGGCTGTCCGAGTCGATGCGCGAAAAGCGGATCGCCCCCGAAGGCCTCTCGGGCGCGACCGGCTACACGCACGTCGTCGAGCGCGACGCCGCGGGGCGTCGTCGCATCCTGCCGGTGCGCTCCGAAGACCCGACCGCCGCGCTCCGTCCCCCGCGCCGACGTCCCCGCCGCAGCTGACCGGCGCCCAGGCGCCCGCGCGCTACCCTCCGCCATGAGCCCACGAACGCTCCGCGCGATCGCGTGCGCCGCCCTCTCCGTCGCGGCCTCGGCCCAGGACGTTTCGCTCGAGTCGGTCGTCCGCGCGTCGGAGAACCGACTCGGCATCTACGCCGTCGCGGCGTGGGGCGGCGAAGTGGCGATCAACGCCGACGTCGCATTCCCCGGCGGTCGGCTCGCGCGCCTGGAGGCGACCGCGGCGGCGACGGCCGGCGCGAGCGGGCCCGACTCGCGCCCCGCGAACGGCGCCGCCGCGGCCGCGGCGTTGGCGGCGCTCGCCGCCGAACCGCCCGCGAATCCCGACGCCCCGCGCGCGACGCCCCGTGCGGCGGCGACCGCCGTGAAGCGCCTGCTGGATCTCGCCGTCGACGCCGAGTCGCCGGTCGCGCGCGCCTTCGCCGCAGCGCCGCGCGAGAACTTCGGCGGCGCGGTGTCGCCGTTCTTCGAAACCGGCGCCTTTTACACCGGCGTCCCGCAGGCGCCGGGCGCCGCCGGATACGTCCGGATGCCGCGCGGCCTCGTCGCGGTGTGCGTGTTGAGCGAAGGCTTCCGCAGCCCCGAGTCCGTCGAGGCCCTGCTGCCCGCGCTCGTCGACGGCGCGGTGCGCCGCCTCGCGGGCCGCAACGCCGCCGACCCGTTGCGTTCGGACGCCGCCGTCCCGCCGGAAGGTTGGGCCGAGGCCGCGCTGTTGGAGGCCCGACGCGACGCCGCCGACGCTGCGCGCGCCGAAGACCCGCGCACGCTGGCCGACACGCTCCGCGGCCGCGACGCATCCTCGTTCCGCCTCGGCGAAACCGCCCGCTTGTGGCTCGGCGCCACGCCGCTCCGCCGCACGCGCTACGCCGTGCAGTGGCGCATCCCGGGCAGGACCGACGACCGTCGGACCGCACAGACGTGGGTCGACGCGAAGACCGCCGCGTCGACGTTCTTCGACCTTCCCCTCGACCTCCCGGGCGCCTACCGCGTCCGCGTCGTCACCGACGCCGCCGTCCTCTTCGAGCGCGACTTCTACGTCACGCGGCCGTAACCGCCGCCGCGGCGCCGACGTCGAGCGACCGTCCGACGTTGCGGGGCCGTCGCTCCGCGCGCGGGCCTCCGCGGTCTGTCCTGAGGCCCGCCGCAACGACGGCGGCGGGATGGCCGTCGCCGCGTCAGCGCGCGCCGAGCAGCGTCGGGTCGGCGGGCTGTTCGCGCTGGAACCAGCTCATGACGACGTCGGCGGCCTTCTTCGCGACGTCGCCCGCCGCGTTGACGAGGCCGCCGCCCGCGGCCTTCACGACGTCCATCGCGACGCCCTTCGCGTGGCTCGCGGCCTCCAGGACGCACTGACGCACCGCCTCGGTCGCCGTCTGCTCGGTCCACTTGCGGAACGCGCGGCAACGGCGCTTCGCGACGTAGCCGATGCGCACCGTCACGGCGCCGTTCAGCGCGCCGTCGACGACCGGGCCCATGACCGCGCCGCCGGTCTTGCCGAGCCAGCCGCCGAAGAACCCCGCGGCGCCGTCGGCGAGGCCCTGCGCCTTCGAGGCGACGAGGATGCCCGCGGCGACGTCCCGCAGCACGAACAGCGTGCCGCGGATGCCCGGGCGGCCGTAGTAGACCTCGGCGACGCGGGACACGAGGTTGAGGTTGCGCCAGAGCACGATCCATGCGTCGAGGACGCCGTTCATCGACACCGCCGTGCCGAGCCCGACCGCCAGCGCTTCGCCGCGGATGACGCGATTGGCCTCTTCGTCGAGCGGGGCGAACAGCGGCTCGAGCCGCGTCGCCTCGAAACGTCGGATGTCCGCGCGCCAGCGCTCCGCATCGGCCGACCCCGACGCCTTCGCCGTCGCGAGCAGCAGGTCGGCGTCGGCGAGCGCGGCGCTCGTCTCCGACGAGCGGGTCGCCAGACGCGGATTGCGCGCGAGGTTGACGGCGACCGCATGCAGGAAGCGGCTGCGCGCCGCAAGATCTTCGACCGCCGCGCGGTCCAGCTCGGTCGTCAGTTCCGGCGGGTTCGCCGCGGCCGGCATGCGCCAGTACCTGACCAGCGGCCGCGCCACGAACGCCCAGACCGCCGTTCCCACGACGGCGAGGAACAGCACGCCGAGGACCGGATGGACGTCGAACGCCGCGACGCCGACGACGACCGTCTCCTTCACGAGGACGTACGCCGAGACCGCGATGAGGAACAGCGAAGCGGTCTTGAGGAACCGCCAGAGGCGGGAGACGACGGCGCCGAAGTCCTGAGGTGAAGCCATAAGTCGAAGGTCGATCGCGGGCCGAGGCCGACGCGCCGCCCCGGAGAGGACCGGAACGCGGCGGCGCTCGACGGGAGACGCGCGACCGCGTTTTTAGCACGGGGCGGGGCGGAGTCGGCCCCGCCATTCGTACGGATCG
>DASPNK010000301.1:0-8908 GCA_035626575.1 Planctomycetota bacterium
GACGTCGGGGACGCGGAGGTCCGCGCAGGCCGCGGCCGTCGCCGCGCGCAGCTCCGTCTCGACGCGCCGCGTCGTTTCGGCCAGTCGTTCGCGATCGGCGTCGATCGGCGCCGCGAGGGGCGCGCCGAAGCGGAGGCGCACGGCGGCACCCGGCAGCGGAATGAGGAACCGGTCCCACGACTTGAGTCGCAAGGCGCCGCGCGCCGCGACGCCGAGGGGGACGATCGGAAGGCCCGCGCGCGAGGCGACGAACGCCGCGCCCTCCTGCGCGACGCGCCGCGGACCGCGCGGGCCGTCCGGTGTGACCACGAGCGCGCCGCCGCGACGCGGCGCGCGCAGCAGCGCCAGCGCGCCCGCGGCGCCTCCGCGGCTCGAGCTGCCGCGCACCGCCGCCACGCCGGACGGCGCCACGAGACGGGCCGCGAAGCTCCCGTCGGCCCCGGGGCTCACCAACGCGACGGCGCCGCGGCGCACCTCGTGACCGAGCGCGGCCATGATGGCCTCGTGCCACACCGCCAGCACGAATCCGCCGTGGGCGCGCGCCGCTTCGCAGGCGCGGTCCCAGCCGTCGACCCGATAGCGCAGCGTCGCCAGATGCGCGCGCAGCACGTGCCCGAGGACGTGCGCCGAGGCGTTGCGCAGCGCTTTTCCCATGGCGGACGCGACGGTAACCGCCGCCCCGCTCCGCCCGCGCTTGCGCCGCGCACGGCGTCGTGTTCCCGTAGCCGCGTGCGCGTTCCCGTCCGCCGGCTGCTCGCCCTCGCCGTCCTGCACGCGCCGCTCGCGGCGCAGCTCGTGCTCGACGGCCCCACGGTCCGCGTCGTCTACGACGCGCCGCGCCGCGGTCTCGCGGTGAACGTCCTCTCCGAGACCGCCGCCGCCGAAGAGATGACGGCGATCGCCCTCGGCCTCGCGACGCCGAAGGACAAGACCGTCGAGATCACGCCCGACCAGGCCGGACTCGACGCCCGTGTGCGCGCGCTGACCGGAGGCCCGGCGCCCGATTGGGCGGGCGCCGTGGCGATTCCAAGCCGGAACCTCGTGCTCGTGCGGGCCGACGCCCCGCGCGGCGCGCATCCCGGCCTGCGCGGCCTCCTGGCGCACGAATACGCGCACCTCGCGTTGCACGCGGCGCGCGCGACGCACGAGGCCCCTCCGTTCCCTCGTTGGGTCGAAGAAGGGCTCGCGCAGTACGCCGCCGGCCGGCTTCGCCCCGAGGAGACCGTCGACCTCCGACCGGCGGCGTTCCTCGGTCGCCTCAAAGGTCCCGTCGAGCTGGAGGCGCTTTTCGGAGGCGGCGAAGGCGCGGCCGCGACGGCCTACGCGCAGGCGGACGCGTTCGTGCGCAGCATGGCGCTCCGGCACGGCTGGACGGCGCCGCGACGCCTCGTGCGCGCGCTCACCGAAGGCTCGACGCTGGACGCCGCCGTCGTCCACGCCACCGGCTTCCCGCTGGAGTCGGAGTGGAACGCCTTCGCCGCCGAGCTCGCGGGCGACCGGTCGTGGCTGTGGTCGCTGGCGGGGCAGGTGCTTGTCGCCGTTTTCCTGACGGGCGTCGCCGTACTCGGGCTCGCGCGTCGGAGACGGCGTCGGCTGCAGGCGGAAGCCGCGTGGTCGAAGTCGGAGCCGGATGCGGCGTCGCCGGGAGGGACTCCGCCCGACGGCGTGGCGGAACGGCCAGCCCCCGCGACGGACTTCTGACGACGCCGCTCGCGGCGGCGCGTCCGATCAGCGCTTGCGCGCCGGCTTCGTCGCCGCGGCCTTTTTCGAGGCGGGCGCCGGCGCCTTCTTCGCTGCGGCCGGCTTCGCCGCCACGCGGGGCGCGGCCGCGGTCTTGGCGACGGCCTTCGAACGGACCTCGACGGTTTTCGACGCTCCCTTGGCGGGCGCCGCGGGGGTCTTGCCCGCCGGGGCCGCCTTCGAGCTCACGGGACTCTTCGCAGGCGGCACCTTCTGGGCGGCGTTCGATTTCGGCGGCGCAGGCTTCGCGGCGCCGTTCTTTTCGTGCGGCGGGGCTTTGGGCGGCGTCGGAACGGTGCGGGCCGCAGGCTTCGGGGGCGGCGCCGGCGCGGGCCGCGGAATCGGGGGCGGCGCCTCGACCTTCGGTCGGATGACCGGGACCACGTTGGTCTTGCCGATGAACAGCCGCGCGTTTTCGGCGGGGACGACCATCAACTCGCGGAGATCGACCGGCGGGAACTCCTGGTTGCCGTCGTCGAGCACGCGGCGCGCCTCGTCGACGATCGGGAGGAAGTCGATGGTGGGGTTCTTGCGCACGAGAACCGTGACCGCGCCGTCGTTCGAGAACGACTGAGGCAGGGCCGCCTCGTACAACTCGCGGAGCCGCTGGAGGTTGGTGCGCGGCGCGGCGCCGAGACCCTGCGGAAGGCTCGAGAGGCTGAACCCCTGAAAGCGGTAGTCGCCGTACTCGCACGCCGACCGGAAGGTGAAGAGCACGACCGTCTTCTGGTCGACCGGGCCCTCGAAGGCGAGCGCGAGGGTGTGGCGCGCGCGGAGGATGCGGAACCCCGCCTTGGGATGGCGGCTCCAGGCCAGCGCGCACTGCCGCACGCAGCGGTGGAACCGGGCGCGGTCGTGGAGGTCGACCTCGGGGAGCCGGAGCGCCGCCTCCTCGGCCAGGTAACGGTCGTAGACCTCCATGGCTTTGGCGGGGGCGGTCATGGGCTGCGCGATCGCCTCCATGGGCCGGCATGTTGCTTCCCGGGCCGGCCGAGGTCAACCCCCGCGACGCCTCCGGAGAGAGCTTCTTTTCGCCGCCGGGGCGGCGGTTCTTTGCGGGAAAACCCGGCTCCGTTGCCTTTTTTCAGCTTCGCGACTAAGTTGCCGCCGGCTCTCGCCGGGGGTCGGCCGAACGTCGTGCCGAGGCCGTCTCGCCCCCGGCGTCACACGCCTTGACCGTGGTCCGCGGTGGCGGTCCGTCGACGACGGTCAGGAAGGGTCTCCGAGATGTCCCTCGCGGGACGTCGCTTTCTCTTCACCGGCGGCGGGACCGGCGGTCACGTCACGCCTAACCTCGCGCTCATCGGGGAGATCCGAGCGCGGGATCGGTCGGCGTCCGTCCTCTACCTCGGCAGCAGCGGCGGCTACGAGCGGGAGAAGCTCCGCAAGGAGGAGGTCCCCCTCGTCGTCATCCCGTGCGCGCAGTTCGTGTCGCCGAGAAGGCCGCTGAAGTTCGCGCGGATGCTGGCGACGATCGCCGCAGGCGTCCTCAAGGCGGCGTGGCACGTCTGGAGGTTCAAGCCCGACGTGGTCGTCGCCACCGGCGGTTACGTCTCGGTGCCTCCGGTCCTCGCCGCCTGGCTCCTGCGCCGAAGGATCTTCCTTCACGAGCAGAACGCCCGTCCCGGCGCCGCCAACCGGTTCCTGGCCCGGTTCGCCTCCCGGGTGGGCGTGACCTTCGCGCGCACGCTCGACGACTTCCCGCCGCCCAAGGGAAGGCACTTCGGCTACCCGGTGCGCGGCAAGATGCACGCGGCGTCGCGGGAGGCGGCGCGCGAGCGCTACGGCATCGCGCCCGGAAAGAAGGTGGTGTTCGCGCTCGGCGGGAGCATGGGCGCGCGGTCGGTGAACCGCGGCGTGGCCGAAGCCCTGCCGGCGCTGCTCAAGGACGACGGCGTCGCCGTCATCCACTCGACGGGGCTGATGTCGACCCCGGAGTACCACGCCTACGAGGACACCGTCGAGCGGCTGAAGCAGCTCGGGCTCGGCCCGGACATTCCTGGGCGCTACGTCTGCCGCCGGTTCTTCGACGACATCCACGACGTCTACGCCCTCGCCGACCTCGTCATCGCGCGCTCCGGCGCCGGCGTCGTCATGGAGCTGGGCGCGGTCGGCAAACCCGCGGTGCTCATCCCGAAGTCGGACGCGCCCGGCGGCCATCAGCTGGAGAACGCCGCGGTCTTCGAGGAGGCGGGCGCCGCCGAAATCTTCATCGAGGAGCCGTCGTACGAGGACCGCGTGCCGATGGTGCGCGTCTACGGCGACGCGCTCGCGAAGCGCGTCCTCGCGCTCCTCGCCGACGAGGACCTTCTGCTGCGCATGGGCCGGGCCGCCGCGCGCCTCACCGCGCCCGACGCCGCGTCGCGGTGCGTCGACGAGCTGGAGATCCTCGCCGAAGGTCCGCCTCCGCCGGCTTTCGAGCGCCGCGCGACGCGCGTCGGCGTCCTCCTCGACGACGCGGGGCGATCGCACGAGCTGGTGTTCGAGTCGAGCGTGGTGTCGCCGGGCGCGCTCGCCGACGTGAGGTCGCGCGTCCCCGGGCGCCGCGAGCGCGCCGTCGTGCAGCGCCGCCGCAATCCGGACGGCGTCGAGTTCTTCGTATTGCCGCGCTCGGGCGTCGTGCAGGTGAACGGCCGCCGCGTCGACCGCGCGCACCGCCTCGCGACCGAAGACGTCGTCGACGTGGGGCCGAACCGCTTCACCTTCCGCGTGCTCGAGCGCGAGATCGAGGTCGAGGAGCGTCCGCTGCGGTTCGGGCGCAAGGCGGCGGCCACGTTCTTCGGGACGTCGGTCTCCCGCGTGTTCGGCCTGCTCCGCGAAACGGCGGCGACGACGACCCTCGGCCTCGGACTCGCGTCGGACGTCATGGCCGTGGCGCTCCGCGTCAGCAACTTCTTCCGCGCCGTGTTCGCCGAGACCGCGACCGACAGCGCGTTCCTCCCCGCGTTCGTGCAGCTTCTCCGCGGCGGGCGGCGCGAGGCGGCGAAGCGGCTGTTCAGCACGGTGCTCAAGCTGTCGATCCTCGGCGGCGCCGCCGTCTCCGTCGCGGCGATCCTCACCATGCCGACGTGGATCGAAGCGATCTACCGCCCGAAGGCGCCCGACGCGGCGACGGCGGCCCGGGCGCTGGACGACGCGGTGCGGGTGACGCGGATCATGTTCCCGTACCTGGTGCTGGTGTCGGTCGCGGCGCTCCTGTCGGCGACGCTCCGAGCCTTCGACCGGTATCTGCTGCCGGCGTACTCGTCGATCTTCTTCACCGTCGGCATGCTCGGGGGCTTCGCCTTCTACGACCGCTTCGGCGTCGTCGCGATCGGCTGGGGCGTACTGGCCGGCGGCGTGGGGCAGATCCTCGTGCAGCTGCCGCCGTTCTTCGGGCGGGATCTGCGGCGCGTGCACGAGTTCCGCGTGACGCCCGGCCTCGACTTCGCGAATCCGGGGATGAAACGCGTCGGGCGCGTGGCGCCGAACGTGCTCGCCGACACGGTGATCACGCGCGCGGGCGACCTCGTCGACGGCCGCCTCGCCTCGCCGCTCGGCGTCGGCTACACGTCGGCGCTTTACTTCGGCCGCACGCTCTTCCAGCTCCCGTTCGCGCTCGTCTCGCAGACGATCAACACCGTGATGCTGAAGGAGCTGAGCGAAGGCCTCGCGACCCGCGACCGGGAATGGACGCGGCGGCTCCTGGTGAACGGCGTCAACTGGAACGTCTTCCTTCTCTTTCCGATATCGGTCGGGATGGCGCTGCTCGCGGCGCCGCTCGTCGAACTGCTGTTCCAATACCGCCGCTTCGACGCGTCCGACGCGCGCGCCGTCGCGCAGGCTCTGCAGTGCTACTCGATGGGCCTCCTCGGCTGGGGCCTGGTCGCGCTCACCGGCCGCTTCTTCGCCGCGCGCGGACGCACGGGGGCCGCGACGCTGGTCAACCTCGGCGCGCTCTTCACGCAGGTCGCGCTGGCTCTGTTCCTCGTCCCCCGACGGGGCTTCGTCGGCATCGCGCTCGCGACCACCGCGACCTACTCCGTCGCCGCGGTGGTGCGCCTGCTCGTTCTCAACGCGCAGCTGAAGGAGGAGGACGCCGCGCTGCGCTTCGCGGACTGCCGCGGAACGTTGACGCGCACCGTGCTCGCGACCGGCGCCGCCGCCGTCGCCGCCAGCCTGTGCCTCGCGGCGCTCGACCAGTTCGCCGCGTTCCCGCCTTTCCTCAACCGGCTCTTCCGGCTCGCCGTGCCCGCCTTCTTCGGCGCGGCCGCGTTCTCCGGCGCGGCGTTCCTGCTGCAGTCCGAGCAGTTCGACGAGATCCTCGCGCGCCTCGGCCGCGGCCGCCGTCACGACGCGGCCGATCCGCCGGTGACGCTCAAGCCGCGCCCGGTCGTGCCGCAATGGCTCGCGCCCGCCAGGCTCCTCGAGTGGGTCGAGCGGAACGGAGCGAAGGCGCAGCGCGTCGACCTCGGCAAACGCATCGCGATGCTCCTCGAGCAACCGCGCTGGCAGGACCGCAACATCGGCGTGAAGCTGGCGGGGCTTCTCAAGCTGCGCGGGTTCCGGTCGAAGCTGTGCGCGATGGCGACCGACCGCCGCCCGGCGCGCCTCGCGCACCGGCTCCTGGGCGGCGACTTCAGGGAGCCGGGTTTCGTGCGACGCAACGCGCTTCTGGCGCTCGCGCGGCTCTCCGAGCCCGACGAGATGATCGTCGACACGCTGCTCAAGGCGCTCGACGATCCTTACTTCGAGGCGCGCGCCGCGGCGGCGAAGACCGCGGGCGCCCTGGCGCCGCACCTTCCCGCGGCGGGCCGGCTCAAGCTGGTCGCGCGACTGGTGCGCACGACGGAGGAGTCGTGCTTCGAGACGGCCGCGAACGCCGCCCAGAGCCTCGGACGCCTCGCCGACGACGACTCGGCGCTCGCCGTCCTCCGCACGCTGCACTACCACCCCAACTGGCGGGTGCGCGACGCCGCCGTGGACGCCTACGTCGAGCTGTTCCGGCGCGGCGTCGTCGTCGACCGCGAGCGCCTCAACGCCGCGCTCGACGACGTGCTCGCCACCTGCGAGGATTTCCGGCCGCGCTTCCCGCTCAAGGAGCGCCTTCTCGAAGCGCGGCGCACGCTGCGCCCGGCGCCGAAGGAAGGCGCGACGTAACGCCCCGATGTTCACGCTCTACAAGAAGATCCTCGAGGGGATGGACGACTCCACGCGAGTCCAGCCCCTCACCTCGCTGCGCGCGGTGTTCGCGTTCATCGCCGCGTTCGTCATCGTCTGGGCGTTCGGGCCGCGCATCATCGCGGGCCTCTACCGCCGCGGCTTCCGCGACCTGCCGCGCGAATACATGGAGGGCTTCGCCTCCAGCAAGACCGGCACGCCGACCATGGGCGGCGTCATCATCGTGCTCGGCACCGTCGGCGCGGCGCTGATCTTCTCCGACCTTGCGGGCCGCCCGGTGCCGCTGCTGCTGCTGACGACGGGCTTCTTCGCCGGGCTCGGGGCGCTCGACGACGTGATGAAGCTCAAGCGCCGCCACAGCGACGCGGGCATGAGCCGGCGGTTCAAGCTGGTCGCGCAGGGTCTCTTCGGCGCGTTCTTCGCCCTCCTGGTCGTGAGCGACGGCACGTCGCCCTTCCCCGCCGACGGCCGCACGGAGCTGTTCATCCCCATCGCGAGCCCGATCTTCGGCTGGAGGCCGGATCTCGGTCAGGTCGGGTACGCGGTCTTCATCTTCTTCACGTTCCTCGCCGTCGCGAACGCGGTGAACTTCGCCGACGGATTGGACGGGCTCGCGGTCGTCCCCTCGGCGTTCGCGGTCGCGGTGTACGGCGCCATCGCGTACCTCGTCTACTTCAAGAACTTCGCCGGAGACCTCGGGCTCCCCCATCGACCGTGGCTCGGCGAAGCGGCGGTGTACGCGGCGGGCCTCCTCGGCGCCTGCACCGGGTTCCTCTGGTTCAACGGTTACCCCGCGCAGGTGTTCATGGGCGACACCGGCTCGATGGCGCTCGGCGGCTCGCTCGCGGCGCTGGCGATCCTCACGCGGCAGGAGCTGCTGTTCCTCGTGGTGGGCGGGATCTTCGTCTACGAGTTCCTCTCCGTGTTCATCCAGGACCAGATCGGCGTGCACCGCATCGGGCGCCGCCTGTTCTTCCGCGCGCCCGCGCATCACGCGTTCCAGCATCAGGGGACGGCGGAGACGAAGGTCGTGCTGAGGTTCTGGATCGTCAGCCTGATCCTCGCCCTCGTCGCAATGGGGGCGCTGACGGCCGGGCCGCGGTTCGGCGACGGGCGCAAGGCGCCGCCGGCGGCGGCGGCGACGGCGGACGGCGCCGCGCCGTCGCTGCTGGATAACCTCCGTCCCCGCTGAATCGGAACGCCGCGGCGCCGGAAGCCGCGGGCTTTTGACGCGACCGCGGAGTTTGCGGACTCCGGGCGCGCGGCCCCGCCGCATTTCGCTTGAGCGCGCGCGACGGCGGCTGCAAACTCCCCGCGCATGCGTCCCTTCACTCGCGAGGACCTCCGCGTCCTTCTTTCCGCCCACGACGCGCCCTGCCTGACCCTCTACATGCCGCGAGGCGCCGGCGGCCCGGCGGAGCACTCGCTGCGCTTCCGCAGACTCCTGAAGGACGCCGAGCGCACCGGCGATCGTTTCGACCGCACGGCGCTTCGGCAGGTGGTCGCGAAGGTCGCCGATCTCGACACGCCGGACTTCTGGAACGACCTGCGAACGACGCTCGCGGTCTTCGCGTCGCCGGACTTCCTCGAGACCTTCCGGCTCGGCGAGCCGGTCGCCGAAGCGACGCTCGTCGCCGACACGTTCCTCACCAAACCGCTGGTGAAGTACCTGCAGGGCGACGTCCGCTACTACCTGCTCACGGCGACGCGCGAGAACGTCACGCTGTGGGAAGGCGGGCGCGAGTCGCTCGACGTGGTCCGCGTCCCCGAAATGCCGCGCGGCCTCCGCGACCTCGAAACGGCGCGGCAGAAGGAGGCGACCCTCGGCGCGCGACAGGCGGGTTTCGGCGCCTCGGTCTTCTACGGCGGCGGCGGGACCGACGGGAAGAGCGACCTCCGCCAGCTGTTCCGCGCCGTCGACCGCGCGCTGATGAAGGTCACGCACGACGAGCGGACGCCGCTCATCCTCGCGACCTTCGAGCAGTATCACGCGCTCTTCCACGAAGTG
>DASPNK010000302.1:0-9773 GCA_035626575.1 Planctomycetota bacterium
AACGTCGCTGCGAGCGACAGGCCGGCGATCGTCGTCTTGGATCGCAACATCTTGCTCGATCTCCTTTGCACCTGCTTGCCGCCTCGGCAGTTGAGGCGGACCCGTTTTCCATCCGACCGCGCGCCGACTCGGAAGGGTCCATCGAGAGCGAGGCCGACGATAAGGCCGCGCATTCTATGAACGCCGTTCGCCGGACGTCAAACGGTGCAGAAGCGGTGCGCCTGGAAAATCGCAACGCTCGTGCCGCGACGCAAAAGGCCGCCGGTTTTCGGCGCGGCCTTCGAGTTAGATCCCTCGGGCCGCTCCGCACGGGACGCGACCTCGCCCGCAAGGTGCGCGATCGCTCGTGCGGCCTTGCTCCGGCTCACGCGCGGTCGCAGTAGCCGCAGCGCCGGCCGTCGGCGGAGACCAGCGGATCGGCGGGCTCCTGGGCGGTGATGCAGCCCGTTTTCCCGCATCGGAACCCGGGGTCGGGCCGCGGAGGCGGTGCGGCGCGCGTCCACGGCCGGTCGCCGTCGAGGACGGCGTCGAGCAGGGCCATCCGCACCGGGACGCCCGCCTCCGCCTGCCGGAAGTACAAGGCCCGCGAGTCCTCGTCGACCGCGGGGTCGATTTCGCCGACGCGCGGCAGCGGGTGGAGCACCACCGCCTCCGACCAGAGCGGGTGATCGAGGAGCCGGCGGTCCACCGTCGGAAGGAGGCGCCGCGCCGAGGCGCCCTCCGGGAGCCGCTCGGCCTGGACGCGCGTCGCGTAGAGCACGTCGAAGCGGAAATCCTTCGCCGCCAGCCGGTCCGGCGCCCCGCGGCGCGCGAGCGTCCGCACCCGGAGCGGCGCCGGACCGAAGAGGTCCTCGGCCCCGGTCAACGTCGCCTCCCCCGTCGTCGCGCCGTAGTCCTCCGTCGCGACGTTCGCCGTCGCCTCCGGAAGCTCGAGCCCCGGCTCGCACACGCCGTACACCTCGGCGCCGAAACGCACCAGCGCCTCGGCCAGCGAGTGCGTGGTGCGGCCGTACTTGAGATCGCCGTAGAGGGCGACCTTCAGCCCGTCGAGCCGCTCGAAGTGCTCCCGCAGGGTGTAAAGGTCGACCAGCGTCTGCGACGGATGCTCGCGGCCGCCGTCGCCGGCGTTGATGACCGGCCTCCGCGCCCGGTCGGCCGCCAGTCGCGCCGCCCCCGCCGCGGGGTGGCGCAACACGATGAGGTCGGCGTAGCCGTCGACCATCCGCACGGTGTCGGCGAGGGTCTCCCCTTTCGACGACGAACTGCTCTTCGGGTCGGCGCTGGTGATGACGCGCCCGCCGAGGCGGTGCATCGCCGCCTCGAAGCTCAGGCGCGTGCGCGTCGACGGCTCGAGGAACAGCGTCGCCATGAGCGTGCCGAGGCGCGCGCCGGAATGCCGGCGCACGTCGCGCTCGAACGCGGCGGCGGCGTCGAGCAGGCGGAGGATCTCGCCGTCGGCGAGGTCGGCGACGGAGGTGAAGTCGCGGGTCATCGGGTCCTCGTCATCCGGCGCGCGCGGCGGCCGCAAGCGCGGCGTCGGCGCCGACGTCGTCTCCTGCGGCGGCGGCGCGGGCCGCGGCCAGGAAGGCGGCGGCCTGAGCCGGATGGTACGGCGCGACGCCGTCGACGGGAACCGACGCGAACGGGGACGCCGCGAACACCGCCGCCGCGGCTTCGACCAGCCCGGCGCCGGAGACGCCGTCGACCGCGACGAACGGCGTCCCGGCGCCCAGGAGCGCGCACGCCGCGGGGCCGCGCCGCGCCGCGTCGGCGCGGGTGACCACGACCAGGCGCGCCCGACCGGAGGCGCCGTCGACGACGCCCCGCAGCAGATCCGCCGCGTCCTGAGCTTCGAGCGTACGCGCGCCGTCGATCACCCGCACCGCGATCCCGGCTTCGGCCGCCGCCCGCCGCGCGCGTCGCACGCCTTCCCGCTCCGTCGGATCTTCGGCGTCGCGGAGGCCCGCGGTATCCCGCAGGACGAACGGAAAACCCTCGAGCGACCACCGCTCCTCGACGACGTCGCGCGTCGTGCCCGCCTCCGGCGCGACCAGGGCCCGGGATTCGCCGAGCCACGCGTTGAAGAGCGTCGACTTGCCCGCGTTCGGCGCCCCGTGAAGCGTCACGGTCGGCGGGTCGAGCAGCGCCTCGCCGAACGGCGCCGCCGCGAGGAGCCGCGCGAGAGCGCCGTCGCGCGCGGCGAGGTCGGCCGCCGCCCGACCGCGGAGCGCGGACACGGCCGCAGGCCACGCGCGCGGGGCGGCGGCGAAGAAGAGCGCCTGGGCGTCCGTCCACGCGGCGGCGCGCGCCGCGGCGGCGACGGGAAACGGCGCGGGCGGAACGGGCGCCGCCGGAATCCCCCTCGCGGCGAATCGCTCTTCGATCCGGCGGCAGGCCCAAAGGCCGCCGTGGACGGCGAACTCCGCGAAGGCGGCCGCGCCGACGCCGTCGACGCGCACCACGGCGTCCTCCGTCAGCCCGTCGCCGAGGTCGAGGCGTCCGACGCGCAGGTCCGGCGCACGGACCGGGCGCGCGCCCCGCGGTCGGAACGCCGCGAGCGCGCGGGCCGTCGCCTCCGCCCCGACGACGCGGAAGACCGCCAGCGCGCCTTCGCCGCGGGGCGTGAGGAGCCCGTCGAACCCCGACGCCACGCCGCGACCTCAGCTCCCGAGCGCGGCGAGCGCGACGCCTTCGAGCGTCAGTTCCGGGACGACGTCGGGGCGTCGGTCGCCGAGGAAGCCCGCGACGAGGTCGGCGTCGCCGCCGGTGACCACGAGCGGCGCCCGGCCGCCGAAGCTCGCCTCCGCGCGCGTCACCAGCTCGCGGACGAGTCCGCGCGCCGCGCCGTGCAGGCCGGCGGCCACGGCGTCGGCGGTCGAGGTCGCGGGGTACGGCGCGGCGGCGGCGACCGTCCCGGCGGCGAGCGCCGGCGCCGCGCCCGCGAGGGCGGCGGCGAGCGCCCGGAAGCCGGGGGCGATCGCGCCGCCGAGGAAGGCGCCGTCCGCGCTCACGGCGTCGACGGTGAGGGCCGAGCCGGCGTCGACGACCACGGCCCGTCCGCCGAGGCGCTTCCACGCGGCGAGCGCGGCGGCGAGACGGTCGGCGCCCGGCGCGGTCGGAGGCGCATAGGGATGACGCACCGGGAACGGCCGGGAAGCGTCGCCCCACCAGGTCGCGGCGACGCCGGCGGCCGCCAACGCGCGCGTCCAGGAGTCTCGCGCGGCGGCGACGACGCACACGCCGTGACACGGCAGGCCGCCGGGCGCGGTCCAGGGAAGCGCGGCGGCGTCGGTCGCGCGCGGCGTGGGGACGCGGACGGCGGCGGCGAGGGAGCCGTCGCGCCGCACCGCGCCGAAGGCGGTGCGGGTGTTGCCGACGTCGACGACCCAGGCGACGACGTCCGGGCCGTCGGCGGGGGCGCTCACTGCTCGATGATGACCGTGCGCGTCAGGACTCGGCCGTTACGAAGGAACTTGACGTCGAAGCGACCGCCCTTCGGGTTCCGCTTCGCGTAGTCCATGATCTCCGACTTGGAGCTCATCGGCGTGCCGTTGACGGAGACCAGGATGTCGCCGGACTGCACGCCGTGGCGCGCCAGCTCGTTGTTCGCCGGCACGTCGTCGAGCTTCAGGCCGCGCGCGCCTTCGCCGAGATCGACGCTGCTCCAGCGGACGCCTTCGATGACCTTGTCGCCGCTCGCTTCGATCGCGGCGCGGCCTTCCTTGTTGACCTTCACCACCGAGGAGTCGGGCGACGAGGTGATGCCCGTCGCGAAGCTGCCCGCCGTCGGCCGCACCGCGCCCGGAGGCGCCGGCGCCGACGGGTCTTTGGGCGCTTCGGTGGCGATCGCCAGCGTCGCCTCGCCGTCGCCGTAGGCGAAGGTCACCCGGTCGGGGAAGATCGCCTTGACCGCCGCGCCCTTGGCGAAGAACACCACGTCGTTCACGCCGAAGATCACGTTCTCGTTGGGCTGGTCCTTGTCCGTCTTCTTGAAGAGCGCGACCCGCGCGTCCTCCTGGTCGGACGAGTACTGGATCGCCACCACGCGGATGAGGTTCTCCAACGGCTCGAGCGCGGAGGGCATCGACGTCGGCGTCGGGGCGGCTTCGACCTTGGGCTTCTCGACCTCTCCCGAGAGCGAGACCGCGCGGAACTGGTCCATCGTCGCGATGGCGGGCCGCTGCGGCGGATCGATGCGGATCTTGCCGAGGCTCTCGCTCAGGTCCTTGCGGAACTCGTTGGTCTGGCGGGCCCGTTCGTCCTTCTCGACCTTCTTGCTGTAGACCGTGTACCCGGTGCCGCCGACGAGGACGACGTCCACCAGCCAGATCAGGGCGCGGACGGAGTTGATGTTCATGCGGTGCTCGGCGAAACGTGGTCGGGCAGTTTATCCCTCCCTCGAAAGAGGAGGAAGCCGCCCGGACGCCCGCCGCCGCGCGCCGATTCCCGCCCGGGCACGGCGCACCGCCCCTCCGGCCGTCCGCGGCTCAGCGGGTGATCGCCAGTTTCCCGGCGACGCCCTTGGTGACGCCGCGCAGCGCCAGCTTCAGGTCGTCCGGATTGTCCGAGGCGGCGAGCGCGTCGTCGACCGAGATCCGCCCCGCGTCGATGTGGCTCTTCAGCGACATGTTGAAGGTCTGCGTCCCCCAGTACTCGGCGCCTTCGACGAGGGCCTTCTCCAGCTCCTTCGTCTTGCCTTCCCGCAGAAGCTCGCGGGTGCGCGGCGTCGCGAGGAGCAGCTCGACCGCGGGCGCCATCCGCGCCGAATCGAGGCACGGGATGAGCCGCTGGCTGGCGACGCCCGCGAGCGCCGTCGACATCTGGAACCGGATCAGCTCGTGCTGATGCGGCGGAAAGAAGGTCATCACGCGCTCGACCGTCTGCATCGCGTTGACGGTGTGGAGCGTCGAGATGACGAGGTGCCCGGTCTCGGCGGCGGCGATGGCCGCCGACATCGTCTCGTGGTCGCGGATTTCGCCGAGCATGATCACGTCGGGCGCCTCGCGCATCGCCGCGCGCAGACCGGTGACGAACGACCGCGTGTCGACGCCCACCTCGCGCTGGTTGATGATCGAGAGGTTGTCGGTGAACCGGAACTCGATCGGGTCCTCCAGCGTGACGATGTGCTTGTTCCGCGTGTTGTTGACGTGTTCGATGAGCGACGCCACGGTCGTCGACTTGCCGGACCCGGTGACGCCGGTGACGAGGATCAGCCCGCGCTCGAGCGACGCCAGCTGCTGGAACTGCTTTTCGGGAAGCTGAAGGTCGGCGAAGCCGGGAACGGCGCGCTTCACCTGCCGCATGACCACCGAAACGCGGCCGCTCTGACGGAACGCGTTCACGCGCAGACGCCCGAGCGTCGGATGCTCCCACGCGAAGTCCGACTCGCCGTGCTCGGCGATGCGGCGGCGCGCCTCGTCGCTGCCGATCCGCTTGAGGACCGCGTCGATCTCGTCGTCGGTCAGCGCGGCGTCGGACAGGAACAGCACCTTTCCCGACGCCTTCATGGCGGGCTGCCCGCCGGGCTTCAGGATGAGGTCGGACGCGTCCGCGTCGACGACGGTCTGGAGCAGACGATCGAAGTCCATGCTCGATGCATCGACCCGCCGGCGGCGCCGGCTGAATCGCCGCGTCCGTTCCCGCGCCGGGGCGCGCCTTCGCCCGCGCCCGTTCAGCCGCCGGCCGCGCGCGCCCGCGCGATCTCGACCCAGCAGGCTTCCATCAGTTCGGGGAGCCCCTGTCCGGTGGCGCCCGAGATCACATGGCCCCGCACGCCCAGCTCGCGCTCGAGGGCGCGGGCGCGCTCGGCGGCGGCCTCGGGATCCTGGTCGGCCTTGTTGAAGGCGACGAGGCGCGGCTTCGCGTAGAGCGTCGGACTGTAGGCCTTCAGTTCGCCTTCGATGACGCGGTACGCCTCGGCGGGGCTCGGCGCCTTCTCCGCCGGGAAGAGGTCGACGACGTGCACGATCACCCGCGTGCGTTCGATATGGCGGAGGAACCGGTGCCCGAGGCCGTGCCCTTCGGCCGCGCCTTCGATGAGGCCGGGGATGTCCATGATCACGAAGCGCCGATATCCCGGCAGCTCCACGATGCCGGGGTGCGGCTCCAGCGTCGTGAACGGATAGTCGGCGATCTTCGGCGTCGCGCGGGACACGCGCGACACCAGCGTGGACTTTCCCGCGTTGGGAAGGCCCGCGAGGCCGACGTCGGCGATGAGCTTCAGCTCCAGCTGAAGCTTGCGCAGCTGGCCGCGGCGCCCGGGCTCGAACTGCCGCGGCGCCTGGTTGAGCGCGTGTTTGAAGGCGGCGTTCCCGCGGCCGCCCTGCCCGCCTTTCGCGGCGAGGAACCGGTCGCCGTCCTTCGCGAGGTCGGCGAGGGTCGCGCCGGTCAGCGCGTCCTTCACCACGGTCCCCACCGGGACCTTCAGCACCAGATCGGCGGCGTTCGCGCCGGCGCAGTTGCGCCCGCGCCCCGCCTCGCCGGGCGCCGCGCGGTAACGGGGGCTCCGGGCGACGTCGAGGAGCGTGTTCTCGGCCGACGTCGCCTCGAGCACGACGTCGCCGCCCTTGCCGCCGTCGCCGCCGTCGGGCCCGCCGAGCGGAACGCACTTCTCACGGCGGAACGACAGGCAGCCTTTGCCGCCGTCGCCGGCTTTCACTTCGATGCGCGCCTCGTCGCGGAACATGGCTTCGACGTCTCCGCCTACGAAAAAAGGTCCGAGCCGTACAGGCGTCGGACCTTGATGCGAGGCCTCGGAGGGAGCGTCAGTTCGCGGACGCCGCTTCCGGGACGACCTCGACGCGGCCGTTGGGGAGGAAGTTCACGCGGCCCGCGGTCTTGGCGAAAAGCGTCCAGTCGCGGCCGATCGCCACGTTGGCGCCCGCGCGGAACACCGAGCCGCACTGGCGCACGATGATGTTGCCGACGCCGACGCGCTGGCCGCCGTAGGCCTTCACGCCGCGGAACTGCGGATTGCTGTCGCGGCCGTTGCGGGTCGAGCCGCCGCCCTTCTTGTGAGCCATGGCTTCGTGGTCCTTCGTTCAGCCGTTGATGGCCGTGATCTCGACTTCGGTGAACTTCTGTCGATGGCCGTTGCGGCGCTGCGAGTTCTTGCGACGGCGGTATTTGAAGATGATGACTTTCTTCGCCTTCCGCAGCGGCTCGATCACCTTCGCTTCGACCGACGCGCCCGCGACGAACGGGGCGCCGACTTTGGCGTCGCCCGCGCCGCCGATCAGGCAGACCTGATCGAAGCGGACCACGCCGTCCTTCTCGGCCCCGTCCCTGAGCTGGATGCGCAGACGGCGGCCGTTCTCGACGCGGTACTGGTGACCGCCGTCCTTGATGATCGCGTACATGACCTGTCGCTCCGAAACCTCTCGGCATGCCGGGAGGGAGGGCGATGATACGCGCGGCCTCCTGCCCTTCAACGGCTTCGGCGCGCCCCGTCGGCCCCCCCGCGGGCCTCCGTCATTTCAGCCGCTGGACCTCGTAGTCCTCGGTGCCGAGGTCGTGGTCGCCGACGACCAGGATCGGCTTCTCGTAGTGCTGCTCGAGGTCGCGGATCTTCTCGGCCTTGTTGCGGCGCAGGAAGTCGGCGACGCGGGGATTGGCGCGCACGCGGACCCGCCGCGCCTTGTTTCGGAAGAACACGTCCGAAACCTCGCGCAGGATCTTCAGCCCGACCGAATCGACGGTCTTCACCCAGCCGCTCCCCTTGCAGTGCGGGCACGGCAGCGAGTTGCTGCGGTTCAGGCTGGGGCGGACGCGCTGGCGCGTCATCTCGATCATGCCGAAGGGCGAGATGCGGGCGACCTTCATGCGCTCCTTGTGATCCTTCAGCGACTCGCGCAGGGACTTCTCCAGCTCCCGCTTGTGGCGGTCGTCCTGCATATCGATGAAGTCGTTGATGATCACGCCGCCGAGGTCGCGGAGGCGAAGGTGGCGGGCGATCTCGGTCACCGCTTCCATGTTGGTGCGGAAAGCGGTCTCCTCGAGCCCGTCCTCGTCGCGGTATTTGCCCGAGTTGACGTCGATGGAGACGAGCGCCTCCGTCTGATCGATGATCAGCGAACCGCCGCTCTTCAGGTTGACCTTGCGCTGGAAGACGCGGTCGATCTCGTCCTCGAGCTGGTAGGCGTGGAAGAGAGGCCTTCGGTCGGAGTAGAGCTTCACGCGCTCTTCGTGGTCCGACATGACGGCGCGCAGGAACTCCTTCGCCTTGCGGTAAACCGGCTCGGAGTCGATGAGCACCTCGCCGACGTCCGACGTGAAGACGTCGCGGATCGTGCGGATGACGATGTCCGACTCCTGGTACACGACCGCCGGCGCGCGCTCGCCGCGCACGCGCTTCACGATCGTGTTCCAGAGCTTCAGGAGGTAGTCGAGGTCCTTGGACAGCTCTTCTTCGGTCCGCCCGACGCCCGCGGTCCGGATGATGTAGCCCATGCCCGGAGGCGGATCGATGCGCTCGAGCAGCTGCTTCAGCCGCGCCCGCTCCTCGCGGTCTTCGATCTTCTTCGACACGCCGGACCGCGTGAGGCTCGGCATGAGGACGAGGTAGCGGCCGGGGATGCTGAGGTAGGTGGTGAGCGTCGGCCCCTTCTTGCCGATGCCGTCCTTGGTGACCTGCACCAGGACCTCCTGCCCCTTCATCACGTATTCCTGGATGTTCCGCTTCTCGTGTTTGCCGCGCGCGTCCTCCTTCAACTCCTCGTCGGCGATGCTCGGGTTGTTGGCGCGGTACAGCGGCAGGATGTCGGAGGCGTGGAGGAAGCCGTTGCGGTCCCCGCCGAAGTCCACGAACGCCGCGCCGATCGACGGCTCGATGTTGGTGACGACGCCTTTGTAGATGTTGCCGAGATAGGTCTCCGCCGACGCGCGCTCGATGTAGATCTCCTCGAGGCGGCCGTCGACGGTCATCGCGATCCGGATCTCCTCCGGATCGTCGGCGTTGATGAAAATGCGCTTCTCCATCGCTCCCTTTCTCCGAGGAAGCGCGGAGGGCGGGCCGCCCGGGCGGCGTGCGCGATCCGACCGCGAGACCGGGCCGGCGCGCAGGCGCCGGCCGGACGATCACGGAATGCGACGGGGCGGCGACGGCGGGACCGGACGCGGCCGCGCCGTCGCCCGGCCTTCATGGCGGGGCGCCGCGCGGGCGGCTTCGAGTCGAGCCGTGGACCTGTCGTCGGGACGCGGGAGCATGGGGTCGCTCCTCCGGCCGCGCGCGACTCCCTCGCCGCGCGCGACCGCAGACGCCGTTGACCGAGCGTCGCCTTCCGCGCCGCGGTCCGGGAGGAGGGCGAGGGGACCGAAGCCGCTCGCCGTCGCGGCGGGGCGCCGACGGGCGGGAAGGCGCGACCGGGGGCGATTCTCGCGCCGCGGTCGGACGCCGCGAGGGCGTCCGCTGCCTTTCTCCGGCCGGCGCACCGCCCCCGTGACCGGGGCTTCCCGGACGGTGACGTGTGTTCCGTTCCTCGAACCCCGGCACGAGCGCCGGAATCCGTTGTTTCTCCGTGCGACGTCCGGCGAGGACGCCCGGCGGGCGAGGCGCACGCCTCGATCCCCCGCCGTCGGCGCCTCGCGGCGCCACGCGCGGAGGATCTTGCCCGCGGTCGGCCGCAAGTGCAAGCCGGATGCGGATCGAAGGGGGCTCGAACCGCGGTTCGCGGCGGGCCGGGAGCGGCGGCGAAGGGCGCGCCGGGCCGGGCGGACGCGCGCGACGGGCGGTCGACGCGGCCTGGTCGTCGGGGGCGCGCGGCGCGGCGCGGAAG
>DASPNK010000303.1:0-8906 GCA_035626575.1 Planctomycetota bacterium
GGATGCCGCGCTCGCTCCAGGCGTTGTGCTGCGGCGTGCGCGGGAGCCGCGGCAGCAGCACCACGCCGTTCGCTTCGAGGTAGTCCTTCACCGTCGCGTTCTCGTATTGCGCGCCGCGGTCGCAGGCGAACACCAGCGGCAACTCGCCGCGGGCCGCCCGCAACGCCTCGAGCTGCGCCATCACGTCCTCCCCGGTCGCGGCGGGGCCGCAGGCGAGGCCGACGGTCTTCGTCGACGCCGTGTCGCGCTGGACCTCGGCCCAGCGCTTATTCCCGTCGTCGTCGCGGCCGCAGAACGTCGCGTCCTGCCCGACCACCGCGTTCGTCGCGAGCGGCTGCACGCTCGTGCGGTGCTCCGCCGCGACCCGGGCGGCGCGGCGGAGCCTGCGGCGCTTGAGCCTGCGGAGCGCGTCGCGCACCTGGCGTCGCGTGACGCCGCGCTCCGCGACCGCCGCGAAGATCGCCGCATTGACGTGCTCCGACGAAACAGAGCCGGCTAAAGTGTGACGCCGAGCGGTCGGGGACGGCCTTCGGAGGCCGATTGACATGCGGAAGAGCGCATTCAGCGAGAGCCAGATCGTCGAGGCGGTGAAGAAGGTCGAAGCGGGCGCGAAGGTCCAGGACGGCGTCAGCGCCGGGACGCTGCACCGTTGGCGGTCGAAGTACGCCGGGCTGGAGGCGTCCGAGCTGAAGCGGATGAAGGATCTGGAGGACGAGAACCGCCGCCTGAAGCAGGTGGTGGCGAACCAGACATTAGACATCCTGGCGTTGAAGGACTTGCTCGGAAAGAAATGGTGACGCCCGCCGCCAAGCGCGACGCGGTCGAGCACCTCGCGGCGACGCGGGGGCTCAGCCGCCGCCGGGCGTGCGGGCTCGGCGCCCTGAGCAGGTCGGTCCTCGCATACCGATCGAAGCGCCGTCGTCCCGTCGAGCTCATCGAGAAGATCAAGCGGGTCGCCGCCGATCGCCCGCGGTTCGGCTACTGACGGTGCGCATCTTAGTGGAACGCGAGGGCGAGCGCGTGACGGCCTCGCGGTTCCACCGCGTCTACCGTTCGCTCGAGCTGGGGCTTCGAAAGCGGCCGCGTAAGCGGTTGAAGCGTCAGCCGCGAGGTCCTCGTCCGCCGGCGACGGTGCCGGACCAGCGCTGGTCGATGGACTTCGTCGGCGACACGCTCGTCGACCGGCGCCCGTTCCGCGTGCTGGGCATCGTCGACGACTGCACCCGGGAGTCGGTCGCCGTCGAGGTCGGCGACGTGCTGACCAGCGAACGGCTGGTGCGCTTGTTGGATCGGCTGAAGGCCGACCGCGGCCTTCCTCAGTCGATCGTCGTCGACAACGGGCCGGAGTTCACGGCGACCAGAACGCTGAAGTGGGCCGCGGAGAACGGGGTCGTTCTGGACTTCATCCAGCCCGGCAAGCCCACGCAGAACGCCTACGTCGAGAGCTTCAACGGGAGGCTCCGCGACGAGTGTCTGAATCAACACGAGTTCCTGAACTTGGACCACGCCGAGGCGCTGATCGAGGCGTGGCGCGACGACTACAACCGGATCCGACCGCACGGTTCGCTCGGCGGACGGATCCCGGAGGAATACGCGAGCGAACTCAAGCGCGTCGCAGGCCCTCCCCTCGGGGAGGGCCTGCGGACACCCGTCCCCGAAACCGCCGCCCTCACATAATTGCCGGCACTAAAAGGCGGAGCACGTCATTCGACCTCACGCCCCGCGGCTGGAAGGCGGCGCGTCTGCGCGCTGCGCCCGCCTCCAGACCAGTCTCATCCTGAACGGATAGCGCGCGCGCCCGCGCGCGCCGCAGTCGGCATGCCCCGCTTCTGGTGCGCTTGGCCGAACGCTTACGCATCAGCGGCGGCGGCGGCGCGCAGTAGACCGTCCGCTGCATGTTTTTGATAGGCAATCCTCCTGATGAGCCTGTCACGAGGGCCTCGCAACAAAGGCGGTTCGCCAGTCTCGCAGTGCCTCCATGTCTGTTTTCAGTTCATCGGGAGCGGGGAGAGCAACCGGGGCTTCGTTCGGCTGCGAGTGTTCGTAGCGCGAATACTTGGTCATCAGGGCGTCGAAGAGCTTGCAGTCCTCCGCCGTGATACGGGATAGTTTGTCCAACTTGCCCTGAGTGGTGACAGCCCGGCGGAATCGCTGGACCACATCCGCCAGCAGCTCGCACTCGATCATGCGTTCGAGCAGGATGCGGAAATCGCTGCAGATGGCCTTCGCAAGGGGCGAATAGGCTTCCTGACCCTGTTCGTCGTGTGTCTTCCTGGCTTTGGCCAGACTCTCGTTCAGAATCGCGTTGAGCGCCTTCTCGGGTTTCTTCGCAAAGAGGGGGGTGTCGCCTGGCTCACCCGTCCCCCAGACCTCGCTCCTTACGCAGGTCATCTTGGGTTCGCGGCCCTCACGCTTGCCGTATTCCTGAAGAAGAACCAACAGAGAAACGCGATGGGTGAACACGATCACCTGTCGGTCGGCAGCCAGACGCACCAGACGCAGCACCACCGCTTCCTCGAAATCCTGGTCCAAAGAAGAGATTGGATCGTCGAACACGAACGGCGCGGGCTGTAGTTTTCCAGTCACGTCCGCCAGGAATGCAGCAAGGGATACGATGCGATGCTCGCCTTCGCTCAGCACGTCGCGCGGTGCGCCGGATCGGGCATTCGCCAGGCGCAACTCGTGAAGAACATGGCCGCGATCAACGCGCTTCTTGACCAGTTCGACCTTGATCCGCGACGCTCCAAGTGCCATCAGCTCATCGCGGAAGCGCTGCACAAACGCCTCGGTGATCAACGAATCAGCCAGCTCTCCCTTCTTCCGCGACAGGCCGCGCGTGTCCGTCAGCCGTCTTGCCTGGTTTAAGAGTTCAACAGCCTGCAGCCTCTCGATCTCCGCCGTGACGGCATCGTGCTGTTCGGAGAGCCACTTCCTCGCCTTCAGCTCGCGCAGCTGGACCTGAAGCTGGGGCCGGGTATCGGACGCAGCATCCTCCTGGCATTTCTTCGCGGCCTCGGTGTAATCGGCCGCCGTCTTCTTGCTCTCCTGCAGCCAAGGGGAGCAGTCCGGTGCATCGGGCAGAGCATCTTCCGATTCGACGACCAGCAGCTTAGCTTTGCGTTGCCGAAGGATATCCACGCACGAGACTATCGTGGGCATGTTCCCTTCGTAGGGCACGCCTGCGGCGTCGCACTGTGTCTTGATTGCCTGATCGGTCGGAATGTCTCCGAGGGCGGTCAGCGCAGCCTCCAGGGCCTTGTCCGCCGCTTTCGCATCCATCTCGGCCTGCCCTTTGACGAACTCCTCGAAGGATGCTACGCGCTGGCGGGCAACATCCGAGAAAGGCTGCTGGCAGAGGACGCACTTGGCATCGGAGGCTAAATGCGGAAATGCCTGTCCCGGATAGGCGTGCCCCTCGGAATAGCGGCGCGCGTGATCCCACAGGAGCATCCATGCATCCGATCCGATGCCCTCCAAGGGAGCCCCGGAGAACACCCTGGTGGCGACGGCCTGTGCAACCTCACGCCTGATGAGCTTGTCCTTCTTCAGCTTCAGGATGCGGCGGCAGTTGTCGTCGGAGAGTTTCGAAAGGTGACCTTCGATCCCCTGGACCAGATCTTCTACATGCTTCTTCTTCGCAAGCAGTTCCCGGGCCCGGTCTGCGGGGGCCTTTTCTGCCAAACGCCTCTCTATGTCGGTAACGAGCTTGTCGTCCTCGGCGGTCCATTTTGTTTGCGTGGTGACGTCTCCGGAAGGAGTAGTCGCGCTCAGAGACGAGTACCATTTGCGCGCCGCCGTGTCGGCGAACTCCGCAGGCATCTGGGGTTTCTTCGACGCGTGCCCTCCCAGCTTGCCGTCAATGCGCTGCGCGATCTGTTCGCAGACGGCGATCAGATCGGAGAAGAACAGCAGCGCAGGCGGCTCATAGGTGACTTCGCTTTCGCTCTCCACATACAGGCGGCCGCACTCGCTGTCGAATATGTCCACAGGACGGAGTTCGCCGTGAACGCCATCGCTGGTACTCCATAACACATGGCGATCCTGACCATTGCTCTTGTATGTGATTTCGACCGACTGCACCGCCCCGTCTTCCGCAAAGACGTTCGGATGAAGGACACCGGGATTCCGCGCGCCACACAGGTGCTTCAATATGCGGACGTAGCCGGATTTCCCCGACCCGTTCCCACCGTAGACGACGGCTAAGTTGTCCGGCCCAAAGTCCAGCGGATTGCGGGGCGCAAGTGCATTGATGCCCTTTACGTTTCCGATAGCGCATATGCGCAATGGCGACGTGTTCTGGGGATGGAAGGTGCCCGCAGGAAGAGGGGCCGCTTCTGTCATGTCTTCGGTGCCGACCTCCTGCATGCACTTGTTGAGGAGCTTATCAACATCCTCATCCGCCAGGCGGCCTTTCGCCAGTAAAAGACTGGCAGCATCCTGCAGCCACCTCGGGCGGGCCTCAAACCATGTGTTGAGGTCCTCCATCACGCTACTCCTCGCCTACGCTTCCCAGCGTGTCTGCAACGGCGCGACGTTTGATTATCCATGTCTGTTCTGTCATTAGTTGCCTAACGTATTGGCGTTAACCGCGGGCGCGCAGCGCCCGTCGGCGTCCAACGCCTTGATAGACCGTTCCGAGGCGCGCTTCGACGAGGGGATTACGGCAAGTGATTCACCTTGTTGATTAGAGAGCTGCAGTCGAAAAGGATGTAGCTCGATGCCGTCGCTCGCTATTGGATCCCCTGAAGATTCCAGAGTATCGCCTGAAGATCCGGATCAGTCGTTATCGCATGATAGGAACCCGGTTCTATGATCCGGCTCTTCCCGCTTGGGCGGTTACACATGCTCGTGCCGGCGATCGCGCGAAAGACGCACAGCTGGCCTGCGACATGGATGACGTGCGGTCGGCGACGGAATGGGATTTCAGGGTGTCTTTCATAGAACTCAAGAGATGGCTAAGCAACGCTTGCGGCGAATTGAATGTGTCGCGTACACTACCTTGTAAGGCCAGTCGTCGCAGTTCTCGATAGGAAGAAGCGGAAGAGCCCGGCTTCCGATCGGAGCGGTCGGAGGAATCGACGCGATTCCTTCCAAAGCGTCGACAAGCTTCTCCTTGTCGGCAATGGTTCCTTCTACGGGCGAGAACGCTTTCCCGACGCCGTCGGAATTGTGGAAGTTGAACTGCGGCGCAGTGTCTGTAGTCACAATCACGTCGGTCTGCTTCGATTCCGCACCGTCATGGCCAAACACGTAGCCGCCAAAGAAGACGTTGCACTTTGACGGTACATGGGTCCGAAGGAACTCAGCGTACACCCGCTCTCGCGACATGACGACGTCCGTCGTGTTTGGAAAGATCTTGGCGGCATCGGCTCCACCGCGCAGGTCCTCGGCGACCTTCATGCAGTAGGCGCGCAGTCGTTCGAAAAATGGTGGTGCCATGTCGCTGTCAAACTACTATTCAATGGAACCATGTGGCTGGCTCTGTGGTTCCGGTTAACGGCGTTGAAGAATGGAGGGCAGCGGCGAGAACCATCTGAAGCTCATCGACTGGGCTTCTCGGACTGGACGGCCGTCGGACGTTTGGCTGCGGAGCTTGGCTGCCTAGCGCGGAGAACAGGAGGTCCGGCGGGCTTTGGACGGCCGAGGGGCCGAGGTTCACGACTTGTGTGTAGATCATCGTCGTCGACACGTCCTTGTGGCGGAGAAGCTCCTGGACCGTGCGAATGTCGTAGCCGGCCGCGAGGAGGCGGGCCGCGAAGAAATGATGCAGAGTGTAGCAAGTTGCGGGTTTGTTGAGCCCGGCCAGGAGGCGTAAGCCTTCTCCGTCCGGCGGCTCAGGTGGCAACGTCGGATGGCCCGGACAAACGCGGCGTACAGCCCGGCATGCTTGGGTGAAGGAGCGTCCGGCTCGCAAACGAGCGACACCAACCCGTACTGTTCCGTCGAATAGTCCGTCGCAGCGAGAGATGCCAACTTCGCACGTTCCACGTGGCTTCAAGACCGGCAAGATCCTATCCGCGAAGACTGAGCCGAGTCAACGGACGCGGAGGAACAAGGAGGGCCCGGATTGGTCCTGCCCATCCACTGACGTGCACGGGGAAAAGTTCTAATGGCGTCCCCCCGCCCCGACTCAACCACAAGTCGGCTTCGCGGCCACGCTCCACCGGCCTTCATGCGGTCGGGGGTAGCCCGGTCAAAGGTGGTCGCTCACGCCATCCGCGTGTAAACGATCTCCATGGCACGAAACTCCGGCTGACCCGGGGCCGTGGAGTGCATCTCCCATCGATGCCGGTTCTCGCCTTCGAGAAGCGTCACCAGGCGGTGGCGCACCGGCTTATTGGATTGAGGGTCGATTTCGGTGCCTACGACCTCGAGGCGCTGTCCGTCCGGGGTCGCCTTGCCGGTGTAGTGAGTGATGCCTGTCGCCATGGTGTCGAACCATGAGAAGACGTATTCGCCCCGGACTTTGTCGTAGCCGAGGGTGCCGCGCCCTTGGAACATGCCTTCCGAGCATTCGAATTCGGTCATGAGGTAGCGGCCGCCGAAGACGAGCGTGCCGACGATGGACCCTTCCGACTCCATCGGCGGCTGGTGCGGCGCCATCCAGAACTTCGCCTGCGCGCGCCAGCGCCCAGCCAGCTTCGCCAAGAGCGCGTGCTCGGCCGCGGGCCGGGTCAGCTCTTCGAATTCGGCGGGGTTGGGCGGTGCGGGATTTTGATCCTGGCTCGAGGAGGACGACATGGCCTTCTCCGAAGAAGGGGGGAACGAAGAGCGGGAGCGTAGGCGCGCGGGCGGACGGCGAGAAGCCCCCGCAGCGCCTTTGGTCCGATGACCCCAGCCGCCGAAGGGCGTCCGCCGGGCGACCGTCGTCATGAACGCCACGAGCCCGCTACCGGCCTCGCGGGTCGCCCGAGCCCTGAGGCGAACGCCGGAGCTTCGGGGAGCGGGGAACGATGGAGGCCGTCTACGCCGCGCCGGAGCGGCTTCCGGCGCCGCGAAGGTTCACGGCTGGCGGTCTGAAGGAACCTGACCCCTTTTCTGGGACTCGCGCGTTCAGGGCCTTTATGCGCGCAACGAGGGCACGGGTGGACGTCGGCGACCTGATTCGGCGGCACGGGGGCCGCGTCGTTCGATACTTGCGCTTTCTCGGCTGTCGCGCGGAGGAAGCGGAGGATCTCGTGCAGGACGTCTTCCTCGGCATCCTCGAGAGGCCGTTTGAGGATCGGGGGGACGCGGCGACCGCGCGGTATCTGCGGCTGGCGGCGAAGCACCGGTTCATTTCGTGGCGGCGAGCGGGGAAGGTGCGCGCGACCTTCGACGATCTGGACGCCGCCGACGCGGCGTACGTGGAGCTGGCGGGGGAGGACGGAGGCGACTCGCGGCTCGCGGCGCTGAAGTCGTGCCTCGACCATGTCGGCGAACGCGGCCGACGGGCCCTCGAACTGCGGTTCACTGAGGGGCTCGCCAGGTCGCGGATCGCCGCCTTGCTCGAGGTCAGCGACGAGGGTGCGAAGACGCTCCTGCGGCGGACGAAAGAAGTTCTGCGGGACTGCATCGAGCGGAGCCTCGCGTCGTGAACGTCTACGAAGAACGCCTGCTCGACGTGCTGCTCGAAGAAGCTTGTGGCGCCGTTCGGTCCGACGAGATTGCGGAGCGCGTGGCGACGCGGATCGCGACCGGCGACGCGAAGCGGGCTGCGGATGCAGCTTCGCGGGCGCGCCGCCTTCGCCGCGCCGCGGCGGTCGTCGTCGCGACGCTTGCGGTCGGGGCGACCGTGATCTTCGTCAGCCGGTCACGAAACGACGGGCCGCCGCCCCCGCCGCCCCCGCCGCCCGGCGGCGTGAGCGCGGACAACGCCCGGCTCAACGCGTTGATGGTCGCGCTTTCCTTCGACGCGTCGCAGTTCGACCCCCGCAACGAGGCGGCCTACGCAGCGGCTGTCGACGCGGCCGATCGGGCGGTCGTCGACGCCGGCGAGCTGCGCGTTCGGGCGCCGCAGCTCTTCGCCGAACTGCGTCCCCGTCTCATCGCCCTTCTGAGTCGGCCCGGCGACGACGTCGTGCGGCGCGCGGTCCGTGTGCTTGTGGATGACGAGGATGCCGCGACGCGCGAAGCGCTCGCGACGGCCTTTGAGCGCGTTCCCGCCGCGTTCGACTCCGAGCTCATCCTCGCGCTGGCCGAGAACGAGACGCCCTTCGCCCTTCGTCACCTCCGCGAATTCGTCGTCGAGAACCCGGACAGCACCCGGTCGCTGCGCTTCGCAGCGGCGCTGGCTTTCGACGGCGATCCGACCGGCCGCACCGCTCTCGAAGGGTTCCTCGCGCCGGGACGCCGGGAGGGATTGTTGACCTTTGAGCGGCAACTCGTCGCCGCGGCGCTCGATCGGCTCGGCGACCGCGCCGCCTGGAGACGCGAGATCCGGAGTCTCGACGGCGAGGTTCGTGAACTGCTCGCCGGCGGCGACGACGTCGGGGCGCGGCGCGTCGTCGCCCATGCCGAGACGATCGCCGAGCTGCGAAAGTCCCCCGACGTCCGCCTCCGCGACCTGCGCCGGCGCCTCGCCGCCGCGGAGCAGGCCGCGGCCGGTGCAGACGACCCGCCGGCGCGCCTTCTCGAGCGTGTCCGCGCCCTCTTCTTCTGACGAGCTGCGCTTCCGTCGATCGACCACCGGGCACGCCGAGCGGGACCCGCAGGCCCGCGGATTTTCCTCGACCCCTTTTCGCGGGTCCGCGCGTTCTTCGAAGCGCCGCCGTTCGGTCGGCACTACGACCCGGACCCAAAGGAGGTTCCATGCGACCCGTCACACGAGCCCTGTCCGTCTGCGCGCTATTCATCGTTTCCGCCCCGCTGCCCGCGCAGGAGAAGCCCGCGGCCGAGGCGCCCGCCGCGACGACGCCGCGCGCGCT
>DASPNK010000304.1:0-2259 GCA_035626575.1 Planctomycetota bacterium
ACGCGGCGGTCCGTCGGAAGATCCAGGGATTGCCGACGGCGCCGCGACCGATCATCACCGCGTCGCACCCCGTCTCGGCGAACATGCGCGCGGCGTCTTCCGGGGTGAGCACGTCGCCGTTGCCGATCACCGGGATGCGGACCGCCTCCTTCACGGACCGGATCGCGGCGCGATCGACGGTCCCCGTGTAGAGCTGCTCGCGCGTGCGGCCGTGCACGGTGATCGCCTGCGCGCCCGCGTCCTCCGCGACGCGCGCCACTTCGGGCGCGTTGATCGCGTTCCATCCGATGCGGATCTTCACCGTCACCGGGATCGCCGCGGGGAGGCGCGTGCGCAGCGCGGAAAGGATCCGCCCGATGAGCGGCGGATCCTTCAGCAGCGCGGCCCCGCACTCGGTCTTCACCACCTTCTTGACCGGGCAGCCGCAGTTGAGGTCGATCAGGTCGGCGCCCCGCTCGAGGGCGTGCTCGGCCGCACGCACCAGCGCGTCGGGATCCGCGTCGGCCAGCTGCACGCCGATGGGGTGCTCCAGGGGGTGCAGGTCGAGGTAGTGGAGCGCTTTTTCGTTCCCGCGGACGACGCCCTGCGCCTTCACCATTTCGCTGTAGACCAGCGAAGCGCCGTACTCGCGCGCGATGAGGCGGACCGGGACCGTGCTCACGCCCGAAAGGGGCGCGAAGAGCAGGTTGCCTTCGAGGCGCAGCGGTCCGATCTGCAGCGGTCGGTACATGGCACGGGACTCGCAGGAGTCGACGCGTAGACTACGGCCCCGCCGCGGGACCCTCAACGATCGTGCATCCCCTCCGCTACCTGCTCGTGGTCGTCGCCGCCGTCGCGGCGGCCTGGGTTTCCGTCGTCGCGCTGCGGCGCGAACCGCCCGCTCCGCCGCAGGATGGAGGCGTCGCGCTGACGCCCACCGGGCGTTCCGCGCTGGTGTATCTCGACCTCGACGCCGAGGGTCGCCTCGCGCTTGCGCGGGAGAACCTCGGCCGCATGGCGTCCGACGTGGCGCAGCGCCTCGGCGAGCTGAAGAACGAGATCGCTCTCCTGTGCCTGGATCCGAAGGTCGTCGACCTCGTGGCGGGGGAGTGGCGCATCGCCGAAGCGTCGGGGAACTTCTACGCGATCTCCGCGTTCGCCGACCTCTTCGCGCTGGTACGCCATCCTTCGTTCGTCGAGCCCACGGCGTTTCTGCTGCGCAGCGACGACAAGGTGCTCCGCGCGAAGGGCGTCCAGGCCGCCGAAACGCAGCTGGCGGCGCCGCTCTTGCCCGGCCTTCTGTTCGCGCTGGAGAAGGGGCGCGAGGAGAACCAGGACCAGACCATCCTCACCCGCGCGCTGGCCGTCCGGACGGCGGCGCGCATCGGCGGCGCGCTCGCGGCGCCGGTCTTCCAGGCGGCCCTCGTCGACCCCGCGCCGGAAGTCGCGGTGGCCGCCGTCGACGCGATCGACGAGCTGGAGCTCGCGGCGGCGCTGCCGGACGTGCGCGCGTTCTTTCGGCGCACGAAGGACGTGCGGTCGAAGATCCACGCCGCCGTCGCGCTGCGGCGCGAGCCCGAAGCGCGCGAGCATCTGTTCGCGTCTCTCGATCCGCGGGATCCCGGCGCGGCGTTCGAAGCGACGTCGCTCCTGCTCAAGCGGCGCACGCCCGGCGCGCTCGAGCGCTTCCGCGAGCTGCTGCCGCAGGCGACGGGCGACGTACACCGGGCGTTCAAGACGGCGTTGGTCGCCTACGGCGACGAGGAGGCGCGCGCGACGCTCCGCGCCGCCGCCGATCGTCCCGGCGACCCGGGCGAAGTCGAGGCGCTCGGGATCCTCGCCCAGGCGGGGGACGTCGGCGCTCTCGACATCCTGCTGCGCGCCGCGGCGCGGGCGACGCCGCACACGGCGCCGGTCCTCGGCGCGGGCGTGCGCGAATCCGGCCGTCGGGAGTTCGCGCCGGTGGCGGCGAAGCTCCTCGAGGTCCCGGTGAAGCACCCCGAGCAGATCGGCAACTGCACGCAGGTCGCGGGGCCCGAGCTTCTGCCGCGGATGGTCGAGCTCTTCGACGCCGCGAAGGACGACGACCGTCGGCGGTTCTTCGCGATCCTGATCAAAGACGTCGGGACCGACGCGGCGCGCGAGGCCCTGCTCGCGCGGCGTGCGCGCTGGGCGCGGATCGTCGACTGGCCGATCCGACTGTTCGATCTCGAGCGACTCCGGCGCGGCGCCGGGTAGCGGCCCTCAGGGGTCTGCGGCGGGTTCCCAGACCGCGGTGCG
>DASPNK010000305.1:0-3649 GCA_035626575.1 Planctomycetota bacterium
GCCGAGCTGCTCTCCAAGCGTCTGCCGATCTGGGAGAAGAACACCGGCAAGATCGACATGTACTACTGGTACTACGGCACGCTCTCGATGTTCCAGTTCGGCGGACCCGAGTGGAATGCGTGGAACCAGAAGATGCAGGACGCGATCATCAAGACCCAGCGCACCGACGGCAACTTCAAGGGTTCGTGGGACCCCGAAGATCCGTGGGGCGAAGACGGCGGCCGCGTGTACTCGACCGCGGTGATGACGATGTGCCTCGAGGTCTACTACCGGTACGGGCGCGTCTTCGGGACGAGGTGATTAGATTCCGCGCCGCTCGCGGCGCGGCGGCTTCTTGATTCCGTCCCGCTCGCGGGACGGCGGTTCTTAGATCCGCGGCGCTCGCGCCGCGGCGGCTTCATGACGCGCCGCGCGCGACGCGCGGCGCTTGAGGTCGGCGAGGGCGGGACGCGGTCGACGACGTCAAGGAGAATCGGCGGCGGGCGGGCGTGACGACGGTCACGGCCGGCTTGGATCGCCGGGAGTGAGAGCCTCGGGTCCCAGGGACTCGGGGCTTTCTGCGTTTCGGGGGCGGTGGGGTCCGCGTGGGTCGGCCGGAGAGGGTGACGCCGCGCGTGCCGCGCGGCGTCGACGGGACGCAAGGATCGTCGGACGTCGTTCGCAGCCTTGTCGACGGGAGCGAACGTCGCCGTCGTGCGACTCGCGCCGGAAGCCGCTCGCGCGCGCGGCAGGAGGACCGCAGGTTCGCGCACGTCGCGTGCGACGTGACGAACCTGCTTCGCCGAGAGCGTCCGCCGACGTCGGCGAGCGGCGTACGCGCGAAGCGGCGCCGAGAAGCGGCGATGCGCGACGCCGTTGATCGCGCGACGCGTGGCGTCGCCGTCGCGCCGCAGCGTGAACCGCGCGTGCGCCGCGCGCGTTGATGCGGACGACCCGACCGTGCCCGACGTACGGCCGCGCGCACGCGCGGCGGAGCAGGAGGCCGGCGATGAGTTCCGCAAACCAGGCGGCGCGCGATCGCGCCGGAGTCGATTTCTCGGAGGCGCTCGCGGAGCAGTTGCGGCGCACGCCGTGGTTCCTCACCTCGGTGGTCTTCCATCTCTTCGTGCTGATGCTGCTGCAGCTCTTCGGGAGCGCGCAGGCGCCGAAGGCGGCGACGGACTCGGTGATCCAGGCATTTCTGCCGCCCGACCCGCCGGAAGAGCTCGAGCCGCCTCCCGAGCCCGAGGAGCCGCCGGAAGTCGTTCCCGAGGAGGTCGCGACCGAGGAGCCGGTGCCGGTCGACGCCGAAGTCTCCGACCACGACGAAACTCCCAATGAAGAGGAGTTCGAGGAGGCGAAGGGCGACGACGCTCTGGCGGAGAAGCCGTTCGACGGCGTGAGCAACGGCGATCAGATCGGGCTCGCGGGCGGCGGCGGAGGCGGCTTCGGAAGTCGGCGCGGAGGCGACAGGGCCCGGCGCCGCGCGGGCGGTCCTCCGCCGAGCGTTGTCGACGCCGGCCTCGAATGGCTTAAGAACCACCAGTCGCCGGACGGTCGCTGGGATTGCGACGGCTTCATGGCGCAGTGCGATCCGAAGAAGGGCCCGGCCTGCGACGGCAAGGGGCAGGCGACGAACGACGTCGGCGTCACCGGTTTGGCGCTCCTCGCGTTCCTCGGCGCCGGGCACACCCACAGCTCGGGGCCGTTCAAGGAGACGGTGCGGCGCGGGCTGCAGTGGTTGAAGAGCGTGCAGGACTCGGAAGGCTGCTTCGGCGAGCGCGGGTACCACTTCATGTACAACCACGGCATCGCCGCCCTGGCGATGGCCGAGGCGTACGGCATGACGTCGTCGGCGAGCTGGAAGCGCTCCGCGCAGAAGGGCGTGGATTTCGTCGTCGCGGCGCAGAACCCCTACAAGGCGTGGCGCTACGACGTGCGTTCCGGCGAGAACGACGTGTCGGTCGCCGGCTGGATGGTGATGGCGCTGAAGTCGGCGAAGCTCGCCGAGCTTCAGGTGTCCGACGCGCCGATCCGCGACGCGCACGAGTTCGTCAAGGAGATGACCGACGAGGAGAGCGGACGCACCGGCTACATGAAGAAAGGCGAGCGGCCCGTGCGCGCGTCCGGGAAGATCGCCGCGTTCCCCGCGGAGGAGTCCGAGTCCCTCACCGCCGTCGGCATGCTGGTCCGCATCTTCGCCGGCGAAGATCCGAAGGACAGCGCGATGCTGAAGGCGGGGGCCGAGCTGCTCTCCAAGCGTCTGCCGATCTGGGAGAAGAACACCGGCAAGATCGACATGTACTACTGGTACTACGGCACGCTGGCGATGTTCCAGTTCGGCGGCCCCGAGTGGAACGCCTGGAACCGGAAGATGCTCGACGCCATCGTGAAGACGCAGCGCACCGACGGCAACTTCAAGGGATCCTGGGATCCGGAAGACGCCTGGGGCGAAGACGGCGGCCGCGTGTACTCGACCGCGATGATGACGTTGTGCCTCGAGGTCTACTACCGGTACGGGCGCGTCTTCGGAACGAGGTGAGTTGATTGATTCCGCGCCGCTCGCGGCGCGGCGGCTTCTTGATTCCGTCCCGCACGCGGGACGGCGGCTTCATGACGCGCCGCGCTCTGCGCGGCGCTTGAGAGCGGCGACGGATGAAGGCGGGACGACGGGGCGCTGCGACGGTCGGCGGCGCGCGCCCGCCCGCCGACGAAGCAGGGCCGTCCCTCCGCTGCGCTTCGGGCCGGGCCGCTGCGGTCCAGGCGTCGGCTGCAACCTCACGTTCGCCGTCGTTCCGACATCGGTCGGGCGCCGCGGCTGAATCAGCGACAGGCGCCTTGGACCGCGGAGGCCCGGCGCGGCGCGCGGCGCCGCACCGGCCCCGCATCGTCGAGCTTCCGCAGCCATAGGTAAGTCGCCGACCGTGATGCGGCCTCGTTCTTCGCATGCCGCCGACCGACGAAGCAGGGCCGTCCCTTCGCTGCGCTTCGGGCCGGGCCGCTGCGGTCCAGGCGTCGGCTGCAACCTCACGTTCGCCGTCGTTCCGACATCGGTCGGGCGCCACGGCTGAATCAGCGACAGGCGCCTTGGACCGCGGAGGCCCGGCGCGGCGCGCGGCGCCGCACCGGCCCCGCATCGTCGAGCTTCCGCAGCCATCGGCAAGTCGCCGATCGTGATGCGGCCTCGTTCTTCGCATGCCTCCGACCGACGAAGCAGGGCAGGCCCTCCGCTGCGCTTCGGGCCGGGCCGCTGCGGTCCAAGCGCCGGGCGCCGATCGGCGGTCGGTCTGACGCCGACGAGGCGAAGGCGACTTACGAGTTCAGCGCCTTCAGCGCGGCGTCGCGCACCGACTGCGGCTGGCTCGCGTCGTTCGCGATGGCCTGAAGGCGGATCCGACCGTCGTTCGAGCGCAGATTCTTGTAGTACTCGACGGCCTGGTTCATGACGTCGGGACGGCTCTTGAACGTCTCGACGTAGGCGTCCGCCAGCGGGAGCACCGCGGCGGTGTTCAGCATGAGGAACCCCATGCCGAGGTTGTGCCGCACCGCCCCGGACTTCTCGTCTTTGAGGAACGCGAGGCAGTCTTCGAGGCCTTTGGGATCGCCGTACTTCGCCAGCGCCCACATCGAGTTCAGCTTCGCGCCTTCGCCTTTCGTCGACTCGTAGACC
>DASPNK010000306.1:0-12418 GCA_035626575.1 Planctomycetota bacterium
GCGCGATGCGAAGCGACGCTTCGGAGACGTCGAAGGCGTCGAAAGGCGCGAAGCAGCCGAGCTGGCGCGCGTGGCGCTCGAGGCCGCCCGAGCCGCAGCCGAGGGTGCAGGCGCGGGCGACGTCGCGCGGGACGTGGCGCGTCATCACCCAGGCGAACCAGTTGAGGTCGGGAACGCCGGCCACCGCGGGGTGGACGTAGCGCCGCTGCACCAGCGGCGACTCGAGCCAGTTCACGACGGGCGCGCCGCCCGCCGCGCCGGCCAGGGCCATGCGCGACCAGTGGGCGGCGGCCCGGTCGACGGAGGGGTCCGCGGGGACGTCGGAGGCCATCGGGCGGAGAGGGTACGGCGCCGTACGCAGGGGCCCGCCCGGTTCTGCGGGAAGTTCGGCTCACGGCCACCATCGACCGGCGGGACGCGCCACGAAAGCGAGGCGCAAACGTAGGGGATCGACCGGGTTCCGAGGGGGTCGCGGCGGAGGGAAGCCCCGCTTCCCGACCTCTATGGGAAGGCCATCGGGCGGCCGAGCGGGCCTTCCGAGGAAAGCGCCTTCGGCGAAGACGGCGGCGACCGCCGTCGAACGACAGTGACTTCAAGGAACCAGGACCGGGACACGGGTACGCGACGCAGGGCCGCCGTCTCCTCGACGACGCCGCGGCGCCCGCGAGGCGTCGAGTCGACGGCGCGACTCTTCTTCGAGGGCGCCCCCGAAGGCGCGGTCATCCTCGACGCCGCGGGCGTCGTCGTCGCGGCCAACGCGGCGTTTCTCGAGATCCTCGGCACGACCGCCGAGCGCGTCCTCGGACGGTCGCCGGCGGACTGGACCGGGCCCGCCGCGCGGCGCGCGTTCCTCGAGTTGCTCGACCCTCCGCCGGGAGGCCGTCGCCGCGGAAAGGTCGCGTTGCGGCGCGCGGACGGCGGCGAGACGCCGGCGCTGATCTCGACGATCGGGCTCGAGGACGACGACGCGCGGCGGATCTTCGTGATCGTCGCGCGGGTCGCGTCGAAGAACGTCGCCGATCCGCACGACGCGCACGAAGAGCCGGCGGTTCTGCGCGCACGGCTCGACGCCGCCGCGGCCGAACTCGCGGCCGCCCGCGAAACGTCGGCCGAGCGCGAGCGAATGGCGGCGCTCGGGCGCATGACCAGCGGCATCGCGCACGATCTGAACAACGCGCTCGCGCCGATCGTGGGTTACGCCGAGCTGCTCCTGGAGGGACCGTCGCCGTTGGCCCCCGAGGTGCGCGCCGACCTCGAAGTGATCCACACCGCCGCCTGCGACGCCGCCGCGACGGTGCGGAGGCTGCGCGAGTTCTACCGGGGCCAAGGCCGACCCGCCCCCGAGGCCGTCGATCTCGCGGACGTCGTGGAACACGTCGTCGCGCTGGCGCAGCCGTCGTGGCGCGACCAGGCGCTGGCCGGCGGCGCCGTCATCCGCGTGGTCAAAGACCTCGCGCCGGGCGTCCTCGTGTCGGGCTACGCCTCGGAGCTCCGCGAAGCCCTGCTCAATCTCGTCCTCAACGCCGTCGACGCCATGCCGCACGGCGGAACGTTGACCGTGCGCACGGCCTTCGACGACGGCAGGCCGGTCCTCGAAGTGAGCGACGAAGGCGTCGGCATGACTGCGGAGCAGCGGCGCCGGTGCTTCGAGCCGTACTTCACCACCAAGGGCCACGGAAGCGGCCTCGGGCTGTCGCTGGTGAAGAGCATCGTCCGACGCCACGACGGCGTCGTCGACGTGGCCGGCGCCCCGGGCTGCGGCAGCACGTTCCGAGTGACGTTCCCCGCGCCGGCGGACGCCGTCCCGACGACGCCGCCGCACGCGGATCCGTCGCAGGCGCCGCTGCACGCGCTGGTGGTCGACGACGAGCCCGCGTCGCTCGCGGTCGTTACGCGGTTCCTCGCGCTCGACGGCCACACGTTCGAGACCGCGACCGACGGCGACGACGCCCTGCGCCGCTTTCGCGGCGGCCGGTTCGACCTCCTGGTCACCGACGCGACGATGCCGGGGTTGAGCGGCGAGCAGCTCGCCGAGGCCGTGCGTCGCGAAGCGCCGTCGACGCCGATCGTCCTCGTCAGCGGCTTCGGCGCCGCCTCCTCCGGGCGCGCGCGCCCGAGCGTCGCCGACGTCCGGCTGGCGAAGCCGATCACGCTCGCCGCATGGCGGTCGGCGCTGGCGTCCTTGGGGCGCGCGGCGCACGCCTGACGCGGCCACTGCGGCGCGCGGCGGGTCGCGCCGCGCCGACGGTCACCACTTCAGCTCGGACGGCTTGGGCGGCCGGATCGGCGCCGGCCCCGCGGGACGCGGTCCGGGCGCGTCGAAACGCGGCGGGCCGTCGTCGCCGAAGGCCGCCTCGAGCCCTTCGGCGCCGTCCGCGCTGCAGTCGCGCAGCGTCGCGCCGCGGAGGTCGAGCCCGGCCATCTTCGCGCCGGAGAAGCTCACGCGCAGCAGGCGCGCGCCGCGGAGCGACGCGTCGCGGAGGTCGGCGCGTCGCAGCTCCGTCCCCGTCAGCGTGCATTCGGAGAGATCCGCGCCCCTGAGGTCGGCGCCCGAAAGCCGCGCGCCCTCCAGCCGGGCCCGCGGGAGCGACGCGCCGCGGAGGTCGACGTCCTCGAGGTTCGCGGTCTGGAGCGGACATCCGACGAGCGTCGCGCGCGGCAGCGACGCGCGTCGCAGCGTCGCGCGCGCGAGGTCCGCCCCGTCGAAGCGCGCGTCGCGCAGCTCCGCCTCTTCGAAGTTGGCGTGCTCGAGCGCCGCGCCGCGGAGATCGACCTCCGGCCACGCCACGCCGCGGAACGTCGGCGCCCGAAGCGCTCCCGCGCGCAGCGCCGCGCAGGCCGCGTCGCGGTGGGATCGCGGATCGGCGAGATGGGCCGCGCACGCGGGCGCGACCGACAGCGCCTCGCGCTCGCAGACGAGGCAGCGACGCCGCGTCGGCGACGCCGTCATCGCCGCGCGCTCAGACCTGCCAACGCCGGCTCGCCGCGAACGCCTTCGCGAGCTGCCACGGCTGATAGGTGATCGAAGGCCAGAGGAAGATCTCGTTGGTGCAGAAGCAGCGGCGCGCGGCGATCGCGTCGCGGAGGCGATCGGCCTCCGGCGAATCCCAGATCTCGAAGAACGCGTTGCGGCGGAGGTTGCCGAGCGGCCGGTGGTTCTCGCAGAAGGCCACGTCGCCGTTGGCGTAGATCACTCCCGACAGGCGGCCGGCCTTGCAGGGCACGACCTGCTCGCCGCGGTCGATGGTGACGCGCTTCGCCCAATGGAGCATCGGGTCGACCACGCCGCCGAACCGGCCCTTCTCCTTGTCGCGCCAGGCGTCGCGCAGCGTCTCGTAGAGGGCGTCGTAGCGCTCGAGCGCCGGGCCCTCGAGCGTCTTGTTCTTCCGGTCGCCGCGCAGGATGGCGAGATTGTGGTGCTCCATCTCGGGGCAGCGTTCGCGGAGAAAGCGCGTGAGCTTCTCGATCTCGTCGAGGTTCTCGTGCGTCGCCGTGGAGATGGCGTGGATCGACAGCTTCGGGAACTCGCGGCGGAGCCGCGCGAGCATGTCGTAGGTGTCCATCGCCCGCGCGAACGACGGCTGTTTCCCGCCGCTGCGGAAGCGGTCGTGGAACTCCTGCATGCCGTCGAGCGACAGCTCGAGGGTGAAATTCTCGAGCGAGGGGATGGGGAGCAGCTTGCGCAACGCGGCTTCGGTGCGGTCCGGGTAGAAGCCGTTGGACGGGCAATACACGCGCTTCGCGGCGTTGCGCCTCACGAACAGCTCGACGACCTCGGCGAAGTCCTCCCGCATGAAAGGTTCGCCGCCCGAAAGGTTGAGGTTTTCGATCTCGCCCAGCTCGGAGGTGAGTCTGTCGAACTCGGCGTAGGTCAGGTCGTCGCGCTTGTTGAGCGCCGACCAGACGAAGCAGTGCTCGCACGTGAGGTTGCACGTGGAGTTGATGAAGACGATCAGGAACGGCGGCGTGTAGCGCGGGCCGCGGGTGGTCGCGGCGCGGCTCAGCCGCACGTGGCGTTTCAGGCGTGCGGCGAACGTCGGCGTCGGGGGAGTCATGGCGCGGGATCGGGCGAACGGCGGCGGCCGGCGATCATAGCCGCCGATCCATCGTCGACCGGACGCCCCGCCAACCTTCGAAACTCGGCGTGGAGGATCTCCGCCGCCCGCTCCCATGTGAAGAGACGCGACCGCTCCAGACCGGCGGCGCTCCGAAGGGCGCGCAGGGCGTCGTCGTCGAGGGCGCGGGCGAGCGCCGCGGCGAGGTCGTCGCAGGAGGTCGGATCGAAGAACAGACCTGCGTCGCCGGTCACCTCCGGCAGCGAGCCGGCGTTCGAACACGCGACGAGCGTGCCGCAGGCCATCGCTTCGAGGGCGGGGAGGCCGAAGCCTTCCAGCAGGGAGGGGAAAACCAGCGCGTGCGCGGCGCGGTAGAAGGCGGCGAGCCGGGCGTCGGGGAGATAACCGGCGAACACGGCGACGTCCGCGACGCCCTCCCGGCGCGCGACGTCCTCGAGGCGGGCGCGGTCGGAGTGGAAGACGTCGCCCGAGCCGCCGCCCACGAGGACGAGGCGGAAGGCGCGGTCGGGCCGCGCGCGGCGCAGGATGCCCGCCGCGCGCAGCAGCCGGTCGAGGTTCTTGTGCGGCGCGAGGCCGCCGACGGCGAGGAAGAAGGGCTCCGTCGCGCCGAGCCCGAGCCGCGCGCGCTCTTCAGCGGCTTCGCCGGCGTCCCGTCGCGGATGAAAGACCGTGCGATCGACGCCCTCCGGAACGGTCAGCAGCGCGGCCGGGTCGAGGCCGTAAGCCGCCGCGACGTCGCGACGCGACGCCTCCGACACGGTGACGACGCGGGCGGCGCGTCGCGCCGCAGCCCGGCATTTGAGGCGCCAGAAGAAACGGCCGCGCCGCGTCGGGAACACCAGCTGCGGCAGCTTCTCGGCGATCGCATCGTGGAACGTGACGGCGGCGGGAACGCGCCCCGGCGCGGGGAAGTAGGTGTAGACGGCGGGGTAGTAGACGACGTCCGGCGCGAGTCGCGCGCAGGCGCGGCGGAAGGCGAAGAGGTCGCGCAGCGAGCGCGCGCCTTCGGCCGAGGCCGCTTCGGAGGGCGGCGTCCGGACGTCGACGACGACGCGTTCGACGCCGTCGGGGAAATCGTCGCGGGTCGCCGTCTTGGGATCGACCAGCAGCGCGAGGCGCGCGTCGCTGCGCGCCGCGGCGAGGGCGCGCACGAGGTCGCGCGTGAAGCGCCCGAACCCGCGGACGTTCGCCCAGGAACCGCCGTCGACGGCGATCAGCACGACGGGGACCTTGTCCTCCGCCGGTTCACGCGACGATAATCCCGCGGCAAAGGTCCATGACGGTCGAACGCCCCGACATCTTGGTCAGATTGGAGCGACGTCGCCAGGAGGCGATCCGTCGCGCGTTTCTGCGCCTCGACGCCGTGGCGCTCGGAGCGGGCGCCGCCGCGGTGTTCGGGCTGGGCCTCGCCGCGGCGACGGCGATCCTTCTCTTTCGAGGATCGGCCGACGGCGAGGTCGGACCGAAACTGGCGCTTCTCGGCCAGTTCCTGCCCGGGTATCGGGTGGGCTGGCCGGGCGTCGCGGTCGGCCTGCTCGAGGGCGCGGCGGCCGGGTTCGCGCTCGGCTGGCTGGTGGCTTCGGTGCGCAACGCGGCGTTGAGGTTCGTTCTCTGGAAAGCGGTGGCCGACCAGCGCCGTTGGCGCCGTCGGCATCTCCTGGACGAGATCTGAGCGACGCCCGAGGGCGCCGCGAGGGCGAGGCATGAAAACGCCGGAACAGACGATCCAGGAGCAGGTCGAGGCGGAGCGGCTGCTCGAACAGACGCTCCACCGCATGAACCGCCGCGTGCTCGGGCTGACGCTCGGCGCCCTTTCGGCCCTCGGGCTCTTCGCCGCCACGCTCACGCTGGTGGTCAAGGACGCGGGCAAGCCGGATATGGGCGCGCACCTCGGCCTCCTTTGCCAGTTCTTTCCGGGCTACTCGGTCACCTTCGGCGGCGCTTTCATCGGCGCGGCCTGGGCGTTCGTCGCCGGGTTCCTCGCCGGGAACGTGCTTTCGCGCGTCTACAACCTCGTCTCGTCGACGCGGTCCGAGAAGGTCGCCTGAGCGGCGACGCCGACCGGTCGAAAAGGGATGTGATAGGTTTTTCCCGGCGCGACGTCGGGCCGTTTCGACGCGAGGCAGCATCAGTTTGAAGACCGGCGAGCGACAACACGTCGTCGTCCTCGGGGCGGGTCCCGGCGGACTTTCCTGCGCCCATGAGCTGGCGGAGGCGGGCTACCGCGTCACCGTCCTCGAGCGGAACGACTGGCTGGGAGGTCTGTCGCTCACCACGGTGAAGGACGGCTTTCGCTTCGACCTCGGCGGGCATCGCTGGTTCACCCGGAACGAGGCGCTGAACGACTGGTTCCGGCGGCTGATGGAAGGCCGCCTGGTGAGCGTCGAGCGCACCAGCCGGATTCTCTTCAACGGGAAGTACTTCGACTACCCGATCAGCATCGGCAACGTGCTGAAGACCGCGGGCGTGTGGACGTCGGCCCGGTGCGTGTTCGATTACCTGTGCGAATGGATCCGCGGGCGCGTCGCGCCGCGCGAGATCCGCACGATGAAGGACGCCTTCACCGCGCAGTTCGGGCCGAAGCTCTACGACATGTTCTTCCGCCGCTACTCCGAAAAGGTGTGGGGGCGGCCGTGCTCGGAGATGTCGTCCGACTGGGTGTCGCAACGCAGCAAGGGCCTGTCGATCTGGACGACCATCGCCAACGCGCTGCTCAAGCCGAAGAACAAGGCCCAGTCGCTGATCGAACTCTTCCTCTATCCGCGGCTCGGCTACGCCGACATCTGCGAGCGGCTGACCGAGGTCGTCGAGTCCCACCCCGGGAACCGCGTGCGCCTCGAGTGCGACGTGCGGAAGGTCGACCTCACGACGCCGTCGCGCCCGAAGGTCTCCTTCGTCCACAAGGGACAGACCGAGACGGTGGAGGCCGACTGGGTCGTCTCCACGATCGCGCTCACCAACCTGCTCGCCTACGGCCTCGAGCCGAAGCCGCCGCAGGACGTGATCGACGCGGCGAAGTCGCTCGAGTTCCGTTCGGTCATCTGCGTCAACCTGATGCTCGACATGCCGCAGATGACCCGCGACACGTGGATCTACTGCCATGACGAAGGTCTCGGCTTCGCGCGGCTGCACGAGCCGAAGAACTGGAGCCCCGCCATGGTGCCGGACGCCTCCAAGACGAGTGTCGTGCTCGAGTATTTCTGCACGCACGGCGACGCCATCTGGAACAAGTCCGACGACGAACTCGTCGAGTGGGCGGTGTCGGACCTCGCGAAACTGAACCTCATCACCCGCGAGAAGGTGATCGGCGGCTTCTGCGTCCGCGCGCGCGAGGCGTACCCCGTGTACTCGACGGGCTACGAGTCGCGGCTCGCGAAGATGAAGGACTACGTCTTCCCGCTAGAGCGTCTCGCCATCGTCGGGCGCGGCGGCACCTTCCGCTACAACAACGCGGACCACTCGGTGGAGATGGGCCTGTTGACGGCGCAGATGATCCGCGGTCTGGTCGACAAGGCCGACATTATGCGCGTCAACACCGACCTCGAGTACCAGGAGAAGAACCTGGTGCAGGGCGTCCTCGAACCGACGCCTTCCGGCAAACGCGCCGCCGCCGCGCCGCGCTGACCGACGAATCGGGGCCGTCCCTCCGCTGCGCTTCCGGCGCGGGCCGGTGCGGTCCTCGACGTTCGGCGACCTTGGCGCGCGTCCGCCGGCGCCGCGGCGCTTGCCGGGGCGCGCGCCGCCGGGGAAGCTCCACGCCGCCGCGTGCTCTTCACCAGCCACACCTTCCTCTACGCGTTCCTGCCGATCGCGCTCGCGGCGTACTACGCCTCGCTGCCCGTGTCGCGCACGACGTGGCGTTCGGCGACGTCGGCGACGCTCACGATCCTCAGCTTCGTCTTCTACGGCTGGAGCCGCCCCGACTACTGCCTGCTGATGCTGGCGTCGTCGTTGCTCGACTACCTGTGCGGCCGCGGCGTCGCGCGGGCGCGCGCGTCGGGGTTTCGCGGCACGTCGTTCCTGCTCGCGTCGCTCGCCGGGAACCTCGGGCTGCTCGCGTACTTCAAGTACTCGGGGCTCGCCGCCGAAACGTGGAACGCCGTCGTCGACGCGTTCGGCGCGCCGGGGCTGCGCACGAACTTCGTCGCGCCGATGCTTCCGGTCGGGATCAGCTTCTACACCTTCCAGACGCTGAGCTACACGATCGACGTCTGGCGCGGCGTGGTGGCGCCCGCGAAGTCGGCGTGGGACTTCTTCGCCTACGTGACGATGTTCCCGCAACTCGTCGCAGGCCCGATCGTCCGGTACTCGGACGTCGCCGATCAACTCCGCGAACGGCGCCACACGCTCGACGGCTTCTACCGCGGCGTGCTGCGCTTCCAGCTCGGCCTCGCCAAGAAGGTGCTGCTCGCGGACACGCTGGCCCCCATCGCCGACGCCGCCTTCGCGGGCGGGGACGCGGCGCCGGTCGCGCTCGGTTTCGTCGACGCGTGGGTCGGCGCGCTGGCCTACGCGTTTCAGATCTACTTCGACTTCTCCGGCTACTCGGACATGGCGGTCGGGCTCGGCGGCATGCTGGGCTTCCGCTTCCCGGAGAACTTCGACGGCCCCTATCGGGCGACGTCGATCACCGACTTCTGGCGGCGCTGGCACGTCACCCTGTCGACGTGGCTCCGCGACTACCTCTACGTTCCGCTCGGAGGCAACCGCCGCGGCGTTTCCCGCACCTACGTCAACCTCGCGACGACGATGCTGCTCGGCGGCCTCTGGCACGGCGCGAAGTGGACTTTCGTCGCTTGGGGCGCGTGGCAGGGGTTCTGGCTGATCGTCGAGCGCGTCGCCGCGAAGCGCGCCTTCTACGCCCGCGCGCCGAAGGCGCTGCAGGTCGCCGCGACGTTCGTCCTCGTCGTCTTCGGTTGGGTGCTCTTCCGTTCGGAGACGCTCGGCGCCGCGTGGAACCACGCCGCCGCGATGCTCGGGCTGCGGGGCGCGGGCTCGCCGGCGTTCGACGTCGGCGCGGGTCCGGCGGTCGCCTTCGCCGTCGCGGCGCTCGCCGCGTGGTTCGGGCCGACCTCGCGGCGCCTCGTCGCGGAGAACCGGACGTGGGCGGTGCTCGCGGCGCAGGTCCTGTTCGCGTGGTCCCTGATCCACCTGCACTGGCGGACCACGGCGCCGTTCCTCTACTTCCGGTTCTGAGTCGCGGCCGGCGTTGCGGCGGGCGCGCCGCGGCGCCCGAGCACGAAGTCGGCGATCTCGTCGGCCGCGCGAGCGTACGCGCCGCGGACGTCGAGTTTCGCGCGCACCTCGGCGAGCCCCGCGAGCTGCGCGGCGCGTGCGGAAGGGTCGTTCCAGAGTCGGAGCAGGTCGTCGGCCGCCGCCGCCGCCGAAGAGCGGAACCCGACGTGCTCCGGCACGACGCCGCGCCCCGCGACGAGGTTCACCAGGCCGACGTGCCCGACGTTCACCAGCGACCGCGCGACCGCGTAGAAGACGGGGCTCACGCGGTAGGCGAGCACGAACGGCCTGCCGACGGCGGCGATCTCCAGCGTCGTCGTGCCGGAGGTGGTCAAGGCGAGGTCGCACGCCTCCATCACGTCGACGGAACGGCCCGGGAAGATCTCCGCGAAGCCCGGCTCGGGGAACGCCGCGGCGATGCGGGCCGCGAAGCGCTCCTGCGCGGCGGCCACGGCGATCCGCGCCGTCGGCACGCGCTCGCGGAACCGGCGGCACGCGTCGAGGAAGTCCTTCGCGAGCGCGTCGACCACGTGTCCGCGGCTGCCGGGAAAGAGGCCGATCAACGGGCCGTCGCCGCGGAGCTCGGCGAGCCGGCGCCGCGTCGCAGGGTCGCGTTCGGCGCCGGCGAGATGGTCGAAGACGGGGTGCCCGACGAACCGGGCGTCGACGCCCGCCCTGCGGAAGATCTCCGCTTCGAACGGCAGGATGCAAAGGAGGCGGTCGACCAGGCGGGCGGTGCGCTTCAGGCGCCAGGCGCCCCAGGCCCACACTTGGGGCGCGACGTACCAGACGACGGGCACCCCGTGGCGCTTCGCCCGCGCGGCGAGCCGGTAGTTGAAGCCGGGGTAGTCGACCAGAACCAGCGCGTCGGGGCGGTTCCGGGCGAGCGACTCCTCGGCCTCGGAGAGCAGGCGCAGGATGCGGGGGGCCGCCTTCAGCACCGGGAAGATCCCCATCACGGCGTCGCCCGCGAGGTCGTAGGCGAGGTCGAGCCCCGCCGCGGCCATGCGTCGCCCGCCGAGGCCGATGTGCCGGACTCCGGGCAGGCGGTCGTTCAACGCGGCGAGGACGCGGGCGGCGTGGTTGTCGCCGGAAGGCTCGCCGGCGACCCACTGGAGGAGGGGAGCGTCCGCCATGCGCGACCGAACCTAACAGCCCCGCCGGCGCGCGCGCGCGCGCTTGTCGGCCTCGGAGGCGGCCGGTATCGTCCGCCTCTTGTCGACCGCCCGGCGAAGTGTCGGGCGGCGCCTCCGTCCCGTTTTCGGCCCGTCGTCCGCGAGGCTGTCGTTCGCAACGGCCTCACCAGGCGGCGCGGGAGCGAGCTCACTCCATGCTCACGGTCCCCGTCAAAGACCTCCTCGAGGCAGGCTGCCACTTCGGCTGCCGCGCGTCGCGGTGGAACCCGAGGATGAAGCCGTTCATCTTCGGCCGCCGCAATCAGATCCACATCATCGACCTGAAGGAGACGCTGCGCGGCCTCATCAAGGGCGCCACGTTCCTCCAGCGCCTCGTCGCCGAAGGCCAGCAGGTGCTCTTCGTCGGCACCAAGCGGCAGGCGCAGTCGGTCGTCGCCGAGCAGGCGCGCCGCGTGAACATGCCCTACGTGTCGGAGCGCTGGCTGGGCGGCACGCTCACCAACTTCACGACCATCCGCACCCGCCTGCAGCGGCTCAACGAGCTCGAAGAGACCGAGCGCAGCGGCCGCGCGGGCGCGATGAGCAAGAAGGCGCTGGCGCAGTTCAACCGCGAGAAGCGGAAGATCTTCCGCAACCTCGACGGCCTCCGCCTCATGGAGAAGCTGCCGGGCGCGCTGGTGGTGATCGATCCGAAGCGCGAGCACAACGCCGTCAAGGAGGCGTCCAAGCTCGGCATCCCGATCGTGTCCATCCTGGACACCGACTGCGACCCGTCGCTGATCGACGTTTCGATCCCCGCGAACGACGACTCGATGCGCTCCATCCACCTCCTGCTGGGCAAGCTCGCCGACGCCGTCGCCGCCGGATCGACCGCCTACGCGCAGTGGATCCAGGAGGAGGAGAAGCGCCGCGACGAGGACGAGCGCCGCAAGACGGAGACGTCCAAGAAGCGCGCCGACGAGAAGGCGGCCGCCGACCGCGCCGACCGCGACCGCATGGACAAGATCAAGGAGGCCGCGCGTCGTTACCGCGCCGGCCAGAGCGAGATCGTCGGCGGGGCGGATCAGAAGCCGCCCGAGGCGAAGCCCGCTTTGTGACCTTCGCGCCGCCGCGGTTCGCCCGCGGCGGCCGCGCCTGATCGACGCGCGACGGCCCGCGGCGCCCCCGGCGACCGCGGGCCTTGGTACAAAAGGACCGCACGGAGAACGACCGCAATGGCCGAGGTGAACGCCAAACTCGTCAAGGAGCTCCGCGACCGGACGGAGGCCCCGATGATGGATTGCCGCAACGCGCTCGTCGAAGCGGGCGGCGACGTCGAAGCGGCGATCAAGATCCTCAAGGAGAAGGGGAAGACGAAGGCGGCGAAGCGCGCCGATCGCGAGACGCTGCAGGGCCTCGTCGCGCTCCGCACCGGCCCCGGCAACCAGGGCGGCGCGGCCGTGGTGTGCACGTGCGAGACGGACTTCTCGGCGCGCAACGAGATGTTCCAGCGCCTGCTGAAGGCGGCGCTGGACGCGGCGTGGAAGCTTCCCGAAGGCTCGAGCGACGTCGAGGCCGCGCTGGCCATGCCGGTCGCCGAAGGCGGCACGCTCCGCGATCTCATCACCAACGCCATCGCCACGGTCGGCGAGAACATGACGCTGAAGGCGGCGGTGCGCCTCGGCGGGACGTGCTCCGGCTACGTCCACTTCGACCAGCGCTCGTGCGCGCTGGTGTCGGCGGAGGTCGGCGATGCGGCGAAGGCCGCGACCCCCGAGATCGCCGCGCTGCTCCGCGACGTCGGCATGCACGCGGTGGCGGCGGTGCCGCCGCCGATCGCCATCGATCGCGCCGGCGTCCCGCAGGAGCTGATCGCCTCCGAGAAGGAGATCTTCGTCAAGCGCGCGATCGAGTCGGGCAAGCCGGCGAACATCGCCGAGAAGATGGTCGGCGGGCAGATCGAGAAGTTCGTCGCCGAACGCGCGCTCCTCG
>DASPNK010000307.1:0-7071 GCA_035626575.1 Planctomycetota bacterium
GCGAGCTTCGCCGTCTTCGCCTCGCGGCGAGCGTGATCAAGAAGGGCGAGATCACCATCCCCATCGACGGCCGGATGCAGACCGTGCCGCTGCTCAAGGCGACCCGCGGCCGCCAGGCCGAATACCGCCGCTCGACCGCCGCGCACTGAGCGCCGCGCGTTGAATCCGGCGCCGTCCTCGTGCGGCGCCCCTCCGCGAGCCGGGTCCCCGACCCGGCTCGCGTCGTTTCGGGCGGTCCGAAAAACCGCACGTTGTCCCGGCGGCGGCGCCTGCCAGTGTTCCGCCGCGCCGCGGGTGCGGCGGTCGGAGTCGCGTCTTCATGGACCTCGTGATCGGCTCGTCCTCCATCGGCACGCCGTGGCTGTGGTCGGCCTTTCTCGCGTTCGTTCTCGTGATGCTCGCCCTCGACCTCGGCGTCTTCCATCGGAAGTCCCACGTCGTCGGATTCCGGGAGGCGCTCGTCTGGAGCGCCGTGTGGATCGCGCTCGCGCTGATCTTCTGCGCCTTCGTCTGGACGCGCTTCGGCGAGACGAAAGGCAAGGAGTTCCTGCAGGGGTACCTGCTCGAGAAGGCGCTCTCCGTCGACAACATCTTCGTCTTCGTCCTCATCTTCCGCGCGACGAAGATCCCGCTGATCCTCCAGCACCGCGTCCTCTACTGGGGCATCCTCACGGCGCTCGTCCTGCGCGCGGTGATGATCTTCGCGGGCGTCGAGCTGATCGAGCGCTTCGAGTGGATGATCTTCGTCCTCGGCGCGTTCCTCGTGTTCACCGGGGCGAAGCTCTTCGCGCAACGCGAGGAGGAGATGCGACCCGAGGACACGAAGCTGATGCAGTGGGCGAAGCGGACCATCCGCTCGACGCCGACCCTCGAAGGCGACCGCTTCTTCGTGAAGCGCGACGGGCGCAACTACGCGACGCCGATGTTCCTCGCCCTGCTGATGGTGGAGTTCACCGACGTCGTCTTCGCCGTCGACTCCATCCCGGCGATCCTCGGCGTCACCGTCGACCAGTTCGTCGTCTTCACCTCGAACATCTTCGCGATCCTCGGTCTCCGCTCGCTCTTCTTCTGCCTCGCCGGAATGATGGACAAGTTCCGGTATCTGAAGGTCGGACTGGCGGGCATCCTCGTGTTCATCGGCCTGAAGATGTGCTGCAGCAAGTGGGTGCACGTCGACCACGACGTGTCGCTGGGAGTCATCCTCGGCCTGCTGACTCTCAGCGTGGCGGCGTCGCTGGTCGCCTCGCGTCGCGACGAGCGGCGCGAGCGCGAGGCGGCGGCGTCCAAAGACGCCGCGCCGTAGCGGCGCGGGCGGAGCGGAGGCTGCGCCGCCTCGGCACGGCGCTCCGCGGACCTCAGGCCGTCGTCATCGGCGCGCGTCGAGCCCTCGGAGGTTTGCCGGTCCTACGAGCGGCCGCTGGTAAGGACCCGCTCATCCCGGAACGTCAGGAACCACCCCTCCCAGCCGTCGGCGAATTCCCAAAGCGCGTGACCGAACGGCGGATCCTCGTCCGGCGCGACGTCGACCTTGCGACCGTTCGACGGCCCGTCCTCCTGAGTGATCGCAGTGACGGGCATGCGGGCGACGACGTCGGCGATCGTCACCGGATCGCCGACGCTCAAGCTCCGAAGCCAGGTATCCGTCGGACCGCGCGGCGTCACCGGCGTCGAGAAAACGCACAGGGCGCCGTCGAAGGCGCCTGCTGCGTCGAAATCGATCATCGCCGACGCGCTCAGCCGGTTCGACCGAAGCGCGATCGCGGGCGCCCCTTCCGCCCCATTCAGATTGAAGACGGCCCACCCTGCCGGCGGACGTACGTCTTCGATCCTCGTTCCCGGCCGCCAGTAAGCGTCGACGTGCGCGACGAGGTTACGCAGCAGCGTCACGTCGGGCCGCGGGTCGAGCGCGCGTGAGACGGCGCGTCGGCGGCTTGCGTCGACGGCGAGGACCGCGATCGCGACCAGCGCCGTCGCGACGGCGACGGCGATCGCCCGGCGGCGGCTGCGGCGCTCCCACGCGTCGAGGTCGGGACCTCCGTCGCCGTGCGGCGACTCCGCAGGGTGCGCGCCTCCGTCGTCCATCGCGGCGGGATCGTAGCGGACCGCGCCGTCGCCGCGCTACGCCTTCGGCGCCGTCTCGGCGCCGACCTGGTCGAGGGCGACGTCCGCCGCGGCCGCCTCGGCGAGGGAGCGCGCCTCCTCCCGGCCGAGATACCGCTCGACGGCCCAGTGCAGAAGGTAGACGGCGGGGGTCATGGCGAGGGCGATCGTCAGTTTGATCAGGTAATTGGGAACCGCCGCCGCGGCGAATTCCGACGCCGACCATCCGAGCGGAAGCGCGAGCCCGATCCACAGCACGACGACGCTGTCGATCAGCTGCGACACGACCGTCGACCCCGTGGCCCGCATCCACAACCTCGCCGGACCCGTCCGGCGCCGCAGCACGTGGAAGACGAACACGTCGACCAGCTGCGACAGGCAGAACGCGGCGATCGACCCCGCGATGATCCATTGGCTCTGTCCGAACACCGCGTCGAAGGCGGCGTCCCCCACCCCGAACGGCGCGGCCGACGGCATGCGCACGACCGCCAGCAGCCCGAAGACGTACACGATGAGCCCGACGGTGAGGAACGTCAGGCGCCGCACGCCGCGTCGGCCGAAGTACTCGTTCACCAGGTCGGTGACCACGAATACGATCGGCCACGGGAAGACGCCCACCGAGGCGACCGGCCGCTGCCCGAAGAGCCGCCACGACTCCGGCCCGACGTACACGAGCTTGCCGCCGATCAGCTCGGCGACGACCGCGTTGACGAGGAAGAACCCGCCGAGCACGGCGAACACCACGTCGCGTCGTTTCACAGGGGCTCCGCTTCGGGGCGCGTGGGTCCGCGGCGGTCGGGGACGTCGCGGTTGGCCGCGAGGACGAACGCCCCTTCGGGCGCGCGGAACGCGGCGATCGGTCCGCCGACGCCGCAGGAATAGTCCAGGCAGATCGCGTTGCCGCCGGGCCCCAGCATCCGCGGCGCGCCGCGCAGCCAGTAGTGTCCGAAGTAGACCGGCGGCGCTTCGGCGGGATAACGGCGCCACCACGCGATGCGGCGACGCCGACGCAGCTCGCCGCCTTCGTCGTAGAACGGCTCGCCGGGCAGGGTCTCCGGCCCCTTGAGCGCGAATTCCACCGGGGCGCGCAGCTCCCCGCCCTTCCGCGTCTCGCGGATATGGCGCTCGTCGGCCAGCGTGGGCGGCAGCGCCGCGCCCTCGTCCTCCGGCCACGAGGCGTGGACGAAGCGCGCCCCGAACCGCGACAGCAGAAGCGGCCGCTCCCGGAGGAACGCCTCGACGCGCTCCCAGCGGCGCGGCTCGGCCTCGATCTGCGCGAGCGTCGGGTGGAAGGCGCGGCGCTTGGCGTCGGTGTGCTCGCGCGCGCCGTAGAACCAGGCCACGGCGTTCAGCTCGTGGTTGCCGAGCACGTGCTCGCCCACGCCGTCGCGCACCAGCTCCTCCATGAGCTCCGCGCACCCCAGCGGATCCGGTCCACGGTCGAGGAGGTCGCCCACCTGCACGAGGCGTCGGCCTTCGGAGTGCTCCCACCCCTTCCCTCCGCGGCGGTACCCCAGCTCCGCGAGCAGCGCGCGGAAGGTCGCGATCATGCCGTGGACGTCGCCGACGACGTCGTACCGGTTCTCGGCGTCCATGTCGAAGCGCCGCGCGGCGCGGCGCGGCCCGCCACCCTACGACGCCCGGACGCCTTTTCCCCGCGACGGATCCGATCGCAACCCGCGTCGCGACCGGCGTCGCCGCCCTGCGCCCTCTATGAACCGGAGGACGCCTCCCTCCCCCATGCGCGCCCGAAACGCACGTAGTCCGCAGCGCCCGCCGCGGCGACGACGACGGCTCGTCGTCGCGACGGCGGCGCTCGGCGCCGTCGTCTTCGGGGCGGTCGCCGCCGTCCCCCGGATGCGCCGAGCGGCGGCGGATCGCGCGGCGGCGGAGCTGTCGGAGGCGCTCGGCGCCCGAGTGACGCTCGAGCGTCTCGACGGCGGACTCCTCCGCGAGGCGACGCTGGTCGGCCTGCGCGTCGAGGGACCGCCCGGGGCCGCGCTCGCGCAGCTGCACGCGCCTCGCGTGCGCGTCGCCTACCGGCTCGGCGGCCTCCTCCGCGGCGAACTCGACGCCCTCCGCGAGCTCGAGGCGCACGACGTCGCCGTCGATCTCGACCTTCGCGAAGCCGACGGCGCCTCCGACGTTCCGTCCGACGCGGCGCCGGCCGGCCGCCGCGTCTGCGACGTGCTGCGCGCGCTCCCTCCGACGTGGCCGAAGCTCCGCGTCGCCGGCGCGCTCCGAGCCCGCCTGCCGGAGGGCGATCTCGTCGCCGAGACCTTCGAGATCTCCGCCGACGGCGCCGCGGCGCATCTCCGCGCGCGAGGCCCGACGCCTCCGTGGGGCGGCGCCCCGCTGGACGTCGGATTGACGGCGACGCGCGTCAACGACGGATCGGTGCGCCTCCGGGGCGACCTCGGCGACGGCGTGACGCTCCATCGCGTCGACCTCGCCTGCGCGAGCCCGCTTTCGGCGGAGGTCGAAGCGCGCGCCGCGGGCGGCGTCGTGCGCGCGACGCTCCGCGACGGGCGTCTGCGCGTGCGGGCGGACGACGTCGACCTCGCCCTACGCCCGGCCGCGCTCGACGCGGCGCTTCCCGCCGAAGCCTTGCCGCGGGAGGGTCGCCTGAACGTCGAAGCGGAGACGGTCGTCGAAGGCTCGGAGGTCGGCGCCGTCTCCGGCGCCGCGACGTTGACCGGCGCCCGCACCGCGCAGGGGGTCCCGGTCGACGTCGAGATCGCAGGGGCATGGGACGGGCGCCGCGGCGTCGTCCGCCGCCTGCGCGCGCGCTTCGGCGACGCTCGCGCCGAGGCCGACGACGTGACGCTCGACGCGTCCGCGCCCTGGCGAACGACCGGCCTCGCCCGGCTCGCCGTCGACGTCCCGGACCTCGCCGCGCTGCGACGCGACCTCGCGCCATGGGCCGTGCTTCCGTACGTCCCGGCCGAGCTTCGCAGCCTGACCGTCGACGCGGCGTCGGACGACGCTCGCCGCGTCGTCGTCCGGAGCGGCGTGCTGCGCACGTCCCGCGGCGCCGTCCGCATCGCAGGCGTCGCCGGGCTCCCCGCGGCGCCGGACGCATGGCGGGAGGCGACCTTCGACCTCAAAGCGGAAGTCGAAGCCGTCGACCTCGCGACCCTCGCGCCCCCGGGCCTCGACCTGCCGCCGACGACCGGCGCGGCCGACGCCGTCGCGACGCTGCGCGGAAGCGCCGCCGCGCCCGACGTCGCGGTCGACGTGCGCGCGCGCGACGTCGCGATCGACGGCCGCGCCCTCGGGGAGGTCCGCGTGCGCGCGCAGTGGAGGGGCGGCGTCGAGGTCGCGGTGGAGACCCTCGAGATCGACGGGCCGGGCGTCGCGGCGCGCGCGGCGGGGCGCGTCGATCTGGAACGGACGACCGTCGCCGACGCGACTTTCGACGTACGCATCCCCGACGTCGCCGCGTGGCGCGACCTCGTCCCCGGGGCGGGCGACCTGCGCGGGCGCCTCGAGCTGCGGGGCGCGGCGGCCTCGGTGCGGCGCGACGCCGCGCGCGGAAGCGTCGAGGCGCGGGGATCCGCGGAGTTCCTCGTCGAAGCCGCGACATGGAACGGATGGGCCGTCGACCGGCTCGTCGCGACCGCGACGCTCGACGGCGCCGCGGTCTCGGTCGCCTCGCTCTCGGCGTCGAGCTCGCTCGGAACGGTCGAGGCCGAGGCGCGCGGCGACCTGCGAGACCTCGCGTCGGCCGAAGGCTCGGTGCGCTTCGACCTCGCCGTCGACGACGCGGCGCCCTGGCTCGCGCGCTTCGGCGTCGCGACCGACCTCGCCGGGCCGGTCGCGGCGAAGGGCGAAGCGCGCACGACCCGCGCCTCCGACCTCCGCGCCTGGTCCGGCGCCGCGGGGCTCCGCAGCAAGGCGCCGAGCATCGCCGGCCTGCCGTTGGCCGACGTCGCGGTCGACGCGACGTTCGACGACGCGCGTCTCACGGTCGCGGCGGCTTCGGCCGCGTCGGAGCACGGGACCGTCGAGCTGGCGGGCGACGGCGCAGCGACGACCGACGGATTCGAAGGCCGGATCGACCGCCTGCGCGTCGTGCACGCGGGACGCGAGGTGCGCCTCGCCTCCCCCGCCCGCTGGGCGCGGCGCGGCGACGGCTGGGCCGTCGAGAACCTGGACGTGGTCGCCGGCGGCGGCGTCCTGCGCGGGCGCGCCGCGCTGCGCGGCGATGCGGTCGACGTCGACCTCGTCGGCGAGGGACTCGATCCGACGGCCTTCGGTCTCGGCGCCGGCGGTCGCGTGGGCGGACGGCTGCGCGTCGCCGGGCCGGCGACGGCGCCGGAGGGCGACGCGGAGTTGACCTCGGAATCCCTGACATGGAGCGGCGTCTCCGCGCGCGTGCGGCTCGCCGCGTCGCAGGGCCCGGAAGGGATCGCGCTGCGCGACCTGAGCCTCGACGGAGGCGCGGCGTTCCGCGTCGAAGGCTCGGGGATCGTTCCGACGGTCTTCGGCGTCGGCGGCCTCCGACCCGCGCCGCGGCCCGGGCGCACGGCCTCGTTCCGTCTTTCCGCGCAGGCGCCGGATCTTCGCCCCTTCGCGGTTCTCGGGATCCCGGCGCAACTGGAGGCCCGCGACCTCCGCTGCGAGATCGCCGCCGAAGGCGACGCGCTGCGCGCGACCGCCGGGGCGACCGATCTCGCGTGGCGCGCAGAAGACGCGCGCGCCGCGCTTCCGAGCCGCAGCACGGCGCGGCTCGACGTCGACGCGACCGCGATCCGCGCCGAAGCCGTCCTCGGCGACGGTTCGGCGGTCGACGTGAGGCTGCACGGCGAGCTTGCGGCCGGGCTCCGGCGCGACGCCCTCCGGGAAAGCCTGCGCGCCGCGCGCGAGGCGCCGCTCCGCGCCGGGCTCGTCGTCGACGCCCGCGACCTCGCGGCGTTCCGCGACGCGATTTCCGGGCTCGAGCGTCTCGAAGGCCGCGCGTCGGCCCGG
>DASPNK010000308.1:0-6864 GCA_035626575.1 Planctomycetota bacterium
GGCGGGCGGCGGCGGAGTTTCTTCGGGTCCCGCTCGGCGCGTGCGAACCGTGAGCGGCTCTCGGGTTTCCGCGCGGGGCTCCGAGGACCACGCTCGCTCGTCGATCTGCGGCCGCCTCGGCACGGCTGAGCCCGACGGAGCAGGGCCGTCCTTCCGCTTCGCTTCGGGCGCGGCTGCCGCGGTCCTTTTCTGCGGACCGCCGCGTGCGTCAGCGGCTCGGAACGATCGGCGCGCCGGATTCCTTCAACGCGGCGGCGATCCGCGCGGGCGTGGTGCGCGCGGGGTCGTACGTCACGTGGAAGACGGGCTCGCCGGGGCGAAGATCGGTGGTCGCCGCGCCGGGGCCGAGGAGCTTGAGCGACTCCTGCACCGGCGTGACGCAGCATTCGCCCGGCGTCTTGCCGTCGAAGCGATAGGTGAGGACCGCCGCGGTCGGGCGTGCGTCCGACGCCGTCGCCGCGGGCTTCGCCTCGGAGCACGCGGGCGCGGCCAGCGCGGCGGCGCCGACCAGAACGATCGCGCCGACGCGGCGGAGGCGCCGCGCCGGCGCGGCGGCGTTGCGCGGCGCGCGGATCACTGGACCTTCAGCGTCACTTCTTTGGTCGCATACAGCGCGTTGACGAGCGTCTCGGGCGACGTCGCTTTCGGATCGAACTCGACGGTGAACACCTGCGTGCCCGGCGTCGCGTCGTTCTTTTTCACGCCCGGAAGAGTCGCGAGCGCTTCACGCACCTTGCCGACGCATCCCCCGCACGGGGTCTCTTCCTCGAAACGGAACGCCAGCACCTGCGTGCCGTCGGCGTTGTTCACCGGCTGAATCGCGGCGGCCGTCGGCGGCGTCTTCGGGTCGGCCGACGGCGTGCCGTGGGAGGCGTCGGACTTCTTCCCGCACCCGACGAGGAGGACGCAGGCCAGCGCACCGAGGAGGGCGAACTTCATGGGGAGGTCTCCGGAAACGCCGAAGGGTAGCGCGGCGGCGACGGGAAGGCAGCCGGCGCAGGCTCGGAAGGGGGCTCGGGACGGCTACGATGCCCGACCCTCATGCGCTCCGGCAAGCTTCTTTCCTGCGCTGTCTTCTCGGCGGCCGCGCTCTTCGGCCAGGGCGAGGCCGGTCGCGCCTGGCCGTTCGGCGGGACGCGGTTCTCCGAGCTCGACCTCTACAACCTCGGCCCGCTGGGAGCGAAAGCGGCGGACGCCGACGCGGCGCCGCCCGCTCCGCGGACGTCGGGCGTGCGCCAGGTCGCGCGGACGAACGACGGCGGCAAGGCGGACAAGGGACCGGAGAGGCTGCGCATCGAGCTTCTGCTGCACGACGGGCCGGCGGCGAAGGCGGGCCTCAAACCGGGCGACGTGGTCGTCGGGGTCGACGGCGCCGCCCCCTTCGAGAAGGGGTCGCTCAAGGCGATCGCTGACGCGTTGCGCAAGGCCGCCGCGCAACCGAAGCCCTCCGTCGTGCTGCTTCTCGCGGGCGCCGACGGCAAGTCGAAGAAACTCGCGGTGCCGCTGGCCGGCGCGCTCAAGAAGGACGAGACCGATCCGCAGAAGCCCGCCGTCCGCGGCGCGTGGGCGCGGGCCGGCGCGAAATGGCTCGCCGAGCGGCAGCAGTCCGACGGCGGATTTCCGCAGACGCTGGGAGGCTCGACCGGCGCCGTGGTGCAGGCGTCGGTCGCGGGTCTGGCGTGGATCGCCGTCGGCGGCGCGGAACGTCAGTCGCCGCACCGCGAGGCGGTGGACCGCGCCGCGAAATGGGTCGCGAAGACCGTCGACGCCCCTGATCCGTTCGCGGGTCGCCGGCCGCAGGGCGGCGCCAACTGGAACCAGGAGAACTGGGCGTGGGCGCACGCCGCGCTGTTCCTCGGGGAACTGCACCAGCGTGCGCCCTCGGCGCAGCTCAAAGCCGACCTCCAGCGCTGCGCCGACGCCCTGACGAAGAACCAGGAGGGCGGCGGCGGCTGGGCGCACGGCCCGGGAGGGCCCAACGGGCTCGGCTACGTCGAGCTGAACATCATGGCGGGGCTCGCCCTCGGCGGCCTCGGCCTCGCGAAGCAGGCGGGCTGCAAAGTGGATGCGGGCGCGCTCGGCCGCGCGATGGATTACGTCGAGCGATCGAGTTCGGGCGGCGGCGTCGGCTATTCGACGAACGACGGACAGAAGGGCATCGGCAACATCGGCCGCACCGCGGGATGCTGGCTGGGCTATCGCGCCCTCGGGTTCGAATCGAAGAAGTTCTGCGACGAAATGAAGGGCTACGTCGCACGGAGCGTGAGCGACGTCCTCGGCGGGCACGCGAGCCTGATGCAGCAGACGCTGCTCGCCGGCGTCGCCGCGGCGGCCCTCGGCGGCGAACCCCATCGCCGGTTCTGGGCGGATCTCGCCGACGACGCGCTGCTGGCGAGAGCGCCCGACGGGTCCTTCCAGCCGCGGCCGTGGCACGAATCGATTTCGATGGGCACGAATAGCGACGTGTCCTGCGGCGACGTCTGGACGACCGCCTGCTGGACGATCGTGCTCGCGGCGGACGGCGCCGACAAAGGACTCGCCGGGCTCGCGGGCTGGGCGGGGCTGAAGCGGAAGACGTAGCCCGCGCGCACGGCCGCGCCGCGCGGGAGAGGAGAACGTCGATGACCGACCTCGTGCCGGCGGGCGGGATCTTCTCGTGGGCGTTCAAGCTGCAGGACGGCGGGCGCGACGTCGCCGTGGTGAAGCCCGCGTGGTTCTCCGAGCGCGCCGAGGCGACGGCCGACGGCGCGCCGTTGCGCTTCGAGCGCGAGGGGTGGCGCGGGCGCTTCGTCGCGCGCGGTCCGACGGGCGAGATCGCGTCGGCGACGAAGCGGAGCGCCTGGACCCGCGATTTCGACGTGCATGTCGGGAAGCGGGTCTTCGAGCTCAGGCCCGCCGGCGCTTTCTCCCGCGCGTTCCGACTCCTCGACGAGCGCGGCGCCGACGCGGGCGGCGTGCGCCCCCGCGGTTGGTTCGGCATCCGCTCCGAGGTGACGGCGCCGCCGGAACTGCCGCCCGCAGCGCGCGCTTTCATCGCGTGGCTCGCGATGCTCATGTGGCGCCGCCAGGCGGCGAGCAGTTGAGGGAGGCGAAAGCGTGCACGCGCCGAAGCGAGAACCGAACCGGAGACGAGCCATGACGTCGATCGCCGCCCACGCCCCTGATTCGCACACGACGGCGTCGCGTCGCGGTCAACGCGTCGTCGGAGTCTCGTCGTGATGTGGCTCTTGGTCGTCGTCGCGGCGATCATCCTGACGGGGTTCGTCTACGTCGGGTTTTCGATCGCCGGTCGCATGGAACGCGCCGAATCGATTTACCGCGAAGCGTTGGAGGCGCTGCGCCGGCGGCCCCATGACGCCGCGCTCCGGACGCGGGCGCTCGACCTCGGCCGCCGCGCATGGCGCCTCAGCCGGCCCTACGGCGCGCGCCCGGGCTTCGACGAGGTCGCGTTGATGAACGACATCAACGCCGCCTGCGCCGCGCAAACGCCCGGCGTCGGCGTCGTAGGTGCGCCGTCAGCGGCGCCGCCGCCGTCTCACGTGCGGCCCCGCGGTTCGGTCGAAGACCGCCTGCGCGACCTGCGGCGCCTCGTCGACTCCCGGCTGATCACCGAGGCCGACTACGAGGCGCGGAAACAGGAGATCCTGCGCGAGGTGTAGGACCCCGCCGCGCCGTCAGCGCCACCGCAGGACGACGACGTCCTGCCAGCCGCGGAGCTTGCCCGGGAGATAGGCGACGAGCTCGAGCGCCGCGGAGGGCCAGCGGCGCGCGACGTCTTCGGGCGCGTGGAACGCGGCGCCGTAGCCGGGGCCGGCTTCGGCGGCGGCGAGCTGGTCGGCGTCGTAGGGGAGGAACGCGAATCCGTCGCGTCGCGTCCGCGTGCGGAGCGCCGTGGCGGCGGCGGCGTCGAGGCGGAAGAGATCGCGGACCTCCGGCTCGTTCACGACGCGGTCGAGCGCCGTCGGGCCGTGCAGCGTCGCGAGGAGCACGCCGCCCGGTCTGAGGATGCGGGCCAGTTCGGCGCGCCACGTCGCCGCCGCCGGTGCGTCGAGGTGCGTGAAGACGGAGAGCGTCCATACCAGGTCGAAATGCGCGTCGGGGTAGCCGAGCGGCGGCGCCGGCGCGTTCGTCGCGAACGCGACGCCGGGCAGGTGCGCGCGGCACCAGGCGACGTGTTTCTCCGCGACGTCGCAGCCGTGCAGCTCGAAGAGATCGCCGTGCCCGACGAGGAAGCGCAGCAGCCGGCCGCAGCCGCAACCGAAATCAAGGACCCGCGGCCGCGGCGGCGCGGAGGCGTCGCGATGCTCTTCGTAGATGCCGAGCAGCAGGTCGACGTCGAGCAGGCCGGTCCAGAGGAATTCGGCGACGTCGCGTTGCGCGACCACGCCGCGCAGCGCTTCAGGCGGGATCGGCGGCACGAGCGCGCGAAGGTCGGGGTTCTGGACGACGGCGACCGAGTGCAGCCACTCGAAGATGCGCGGCTCTCCGAGGAGCGTCTTCAGGATGCGCGCGCCGCCGTCGGTCGCGAGGCGCGCACGCAGCCACGCGCGCATCGGCGGCGGGACGAGCCGCGAGCGCCACGGCGGCAGGTCGTCGTCGAACGCGCTCGGCATCGGCGCCTTGTATCACGACGGCCGCAGGCGGCTCGCTTGCCGCGTCGGCGGTCGCGGAGGCCCCCGCGCGGAGCGCCACGCCGCACCGGCCCCGCGCCGTCCGTCGCAAGCCGCCGCGCGACGAAGCAGGGCCGTCCCTCCGCTTCGCTTCGGGCGCGGACCTGCGGTCCATGCGTCTGTGGCGTGCCCGGCGAGGACGCGCCCGCATCTTCGGTCTGCAGCCGACGAAAGCACGGCGGAAGATCGGCCGGGCCGTCGCGGTCCGGACGTGAACGGCGGGTCAGCGCCAGGCGGCGCCGCGGCGGAGGAGGGCCTCGTCCCACGTTGCGCGAAGCTCGGGTTCCAGGCCGTCGAGCGCGGCGAGGCCTTCCCGTCGGACGCGCGCGTCGATCGCCGCGAAGCGCGCCGCGGGGTCGTCGGCGACGGACGTCTCGACGACGCGGCCGTCGGCGTCGACCCACGTCGCGGGCCGGCCCGTCGCGCTCGTGCGCAACTCGGCGAAGACGCGGCGCGCGGCGGCGTCTTCGCAGGCCGCGACGATCGGCGCCGCGGCGTCGAGACGCTCGGGCGTCCGATCCAGCGCACGAAGGACCGCCGTCCGCGCCGCCGAGACCTCCTCGGGTCCGTGTCGCCGCGACGGAAGAGGCGGCGCCCTGAGGAACTCCGCCAGCACGTCGGCCTGCGCGGCGCCGATCAGCCGGAAGGCGTCGAGGCGCTCCGGCGCCGACGCCGTCGCCTGAAGCGAACGCCACCACGCTGCGGCGTCTTCGCGCACCGCGTCGATCCGCCCCGGCGGCAGGAGCGCGAGGCACTGCGCGACCGAGCCGCGGTCCTCCGCACCGTCGTCCTCAGGCGTCTCGGGCGCGGGCGTCGAGCCGTCCTGCGGCGGACGGCGCATGATTCCGCGCAGCGCGTCGTCCGTCCACGCGAGCACCGCGGTGCGCAGTCGCGCGCTCGGCCTCGGCGCCCCGAAGCGCACTACGTCGAGCGGCGTCGCGTGCGCGGCGAGGGCGTCGAGCAACGCGCTCCGGTCGCCGCGTCGGGCGCGCTCCCGCGCGGGGTCGAGCGCGGCGAGGCGCGCGCGGATCCGGTCGGCCGCCGCGGAATCGCCCTGACGCGCGGCCTCGAGGTCGGCGTAGTGCGGCGCGCTTCCGTCGTCGTCCCGCCACGGGATGGAGGTCGACGACGCGCTCGCGACCGCCGCGACGAGAAGCGCGCGACCGGGTCCGATCCTCGTCGCCGCTTCGGCGGCGAGACGCTCCGGCGCCTCCGCGGCCCGGGTCGCGACCTCGAGCGCCGCCGCCGCCGCGACGTCGTCGGGCTCCGCCGGCTCTTCCGAGTCCGGGAACGCGCGACCGCCGCCGTCGTCGGCGAGCTCGAGCAGCGCGTCCAGCGGCGCCGCCGCCAGCGGGCGCGGCGCGCCGCCGCGCACCAGCGCGCCTGCGAGTTCATGGCGCACCGCGGCGTGACGTCGGTCGCCGAGCAGCTCCGCGGCCGCGCCGACGCCGTCGGGCCGCGCGGCGAGGCCTTCGAAGAACGGCATGTGGCCGGTGCGCCGCCATCCGTCGAGGAGCGCCTCGAGCGGCAACGTCTGCACGGCGTCGGGATGCAGCGCGTCGAACGCCGCGGGCGCCGGCAGCGCCGCGACGACCTGGTCGTAAACGACGTCGCCCGGCCGGACGCGGCCGCGGAGGCGTTCGAGGATCGCGTCGCGGGCCTTCGTCGCCGCGTCGTCCGGCGGCGCGTCGTCGCGGAGCGCCGAGAGCAGCATGCCGGCGCGGCGCAGCAGGTCTTCGGGCGCGGGCCCGTCGAACAGCGGATCGAACGGCAGATCGGTCGCTCCCATCGCGGACGCCGTCAACGCGTCTTTCAGCGTCTCGACGGCGAGTTCCAGCCCGGGAAGGTCCTGCGGCGGAACGGCGACCCCGTCCGTTCGCACCCTGGGAACCCGATCGAGCATCGCGACCGCCCAGCGGACGAAACCGGCGTCGGCGGATCCGGCGTGCCGAAGGCGCGGTGCGACGTCGGCCGCGGCCTCCACCCAGGCGCCTTGAAGCTCCCGCCTCGCGGCGGCCCGCGCCTCCGGATCCGCGATCGCGTCGACGGCGTTCCCCGCCGCGTCCAGCTCCTGCGTCGCGCGCCGCGCCCACAGCTCGACGCGCCGCCGCCTCGCCGCACGGCCGAGCCCGCCGCCGCCGTCCCGCACGTCGGCGAGGCGCCGCAGCCGCTCCCCGAAGGGGACGTCGTCGGC
>DASPNK010000309.1:0-3891 GCA_035626575.1 Planctomycetota bacterium
AAGGCGGCCGACGAGCCGTGGCTCGACGTCGTGCGCATCGACTGGACGCCGGTGTTCCTGCCGTCGCAGGGCGCGGACGGATACGCGCTCTCGCCGGCGTCGGTCGACGACGCGCTGAAGCGCGCGCCGAAGGACGGCGGCTGGCGCCGCACGTCGCGTCCGACGCTGGTCTGCGTGTACGACGCCGGCGACGCCGCGCACCTCCGAGCGCTCCGCGCGGCGGCCGACGACGCCCGCGTGCGGACCGCCTCGAAGTTCTTCGAATGCTTCCGGGTGGACGCCGCCCCGCGCGGCGCGGACGGCCCGCGGTTCCTCGTCTACGGCGCCGACGGCGCGCTCGCGGGCGAAGTCGCCGGCGCGTTCCGGCCGGGCCGCCTCTACGAGCTTCTCGAAAAGGCCTATCCGAAGCGCGGCGCGCTCGGATCGGCGTGCGACGCGCTCGACCCGCTGCTCAAGGGCCACGCGCGTTGCCTCTGGGCGGCGTCGATGGTGGAGCGCGCCGTGGCGTGCCCCGACTGCGGCGAGCTGCGCGTCGACCACCTCGAACGCCTCGCCGAGCTGAAGGCGCGGCGCGACGAGTACGCGGCCCGCATCGCCGACGTCGTCTCCGACTGACCGAGGTTCTTCCGCCGCGCGCGGCCTCCGCGCGCGGCGCCCCCGTCGGCGGCGCGACGCCTTGCGTGAACGTCGACGGGCGCCCCGACGAGCATCCTCCATGGGACTTCGCGGCCCGCTTCTCGTCCTCGCCCTCGTCCTCCCGGGCGCGGCCTTCGCCCAGCACCGTCAAAGCCCGCCCGACCCGTCCCAGGTCCCGGACGCCTTGCGCCTCAAGGGCGACCCGGCGTCGACGGCGGAGCTCGGCGGCGCGCGCGCCGCGCCCGCGCCCGCGCGCGGAGTCGACAAGTCGGTCACGTGGTTCGGCGCCTGCTGCCGCACCTGCCTGGACGCGCGCGCCCAGAACCCCGCGGGCCCGACGCCGAAACCGCCGCCCCTCGCCTTCGGCCAGCCGCGCGACGTCGCGGCCGCGTGGCTGGAGCGGCTCTCGGGGTGCAAGCCGCACTTTTTCCACCTGCCCGCGACGACTCTGGCATGCGCGCTGCCGGAGTCGAACGCCGCCGACCTTTCGGCCGAGGAGGCCGCGCGGCTCCGCGTCTGGTTCCCCGACCTGCCGGCGACGCCGCAGAAGCTGACGGCGCATCAGGCCGCCCACGTGTGGGCGGACCGCCTCGTCGCTCTCGACGCGGCGATCGCGGACCTCCTCGACCTCGACGACGAGGGGCGGCTCAAGGTGAAGGCCGGCCCCTACGGGCCGGTCGCCTACGAGCGCGGCGAGGTCGTGGTCTTCGCCGATCCAAAGGCCGCGCGGGCGTTCGACGAGTACCTGTTCGGCCCGGACGTCTGGAGCGGCGCCGGCGGCGTATTCACCGACCGCCCGACGACGTCCCTCGCGCTCGGAGAACTCTCCCCGGCGATGCGGCGCCGTCGGTTCGCGTTCGCCGCGGCGTCGACGCGTCTTCGCGCCGTCTCCCGCATGGAGCGCGGCGTCGCGCCGTGGATGCGCGTCGGGCTCGCCCATTTCTTCGAGCACCGCGCCGCGCCGTCCGACGCGAAGACGGACGACGCGGCCTCCGGGTCGCTGCCGCCGGACTTTTCGCTGACGACCGAGACGAAGCCGCCTCCGGACCGCGCGCTCTTCGTGCGCGAGACGATCCACGCCGGCGTGGCGCCGCGTTTCGACGCCCTCGCGTTGTCGACCGAAGAAGGGCTCTCGACGCGGAGCCGCCTTTGCGCATGGGGCGTGACGCGGTTCCTGATCGGCCTCGACCGGGCGAAATACGCGGCGCTCTGGCGACGGCTGGCGGCGGCTCAACCGGGGGCGCCGCGGGAAAAGGCGTTCGCGGAGGCCGTGAAGGAGACCTACGGCGTCGACGTGCCGACCCTCGACAACGCCTGGCGCGTCTGGGCGGTCTCGAAATGAGGCCTCGCCGCACGGTTTCGCCCGCCGCGTAGGCTCTACGGGGAGGCTCGGCCGACCTACGGGGAGCGGCGGCGGCCCGGCGCAATCCGCGCGGTTTTCGGCGAGCGGGAGAGCGGCACGGTCGATGCATTAGCGTCGATCGGAGAACGCCGACTTATGAAGTTCCACGCCTGCCTCCTCCTCCTCCCCCTCGCCGCCGCCGTCCCGGCCCAGCAGCCCGGCGCCTCCGCCTCCCCGGTTCCGCCCGCACTCTGGGACCCGTCGCCCGCGGGCCGCGTCTACGACGTCCGGCAGATCGTCACGCTCTCGGACGTCCCCGCGGACGCGAAGAAGATCCGCATGTGGGTCGCCATCCCCGCCGAGACGGTCGGGCAGGAGATCCTCGACTTCAAGGTCGTCGACGCGCCCGGGACCCGCCGGGTGGTGCGTCAGCCCGAAACGGCCTCGGAGTTCCTCTACGTCGAAACGGACAACCCCGGGACCGGCAAGGTCGTCGTGACCGTCGACGTGGCGCTCCGCCGCCAGGCGCGGACGTTCAAGCTCGACCCGGCGAAGTCGGGTCCGATCACGGCCGACCACCGCCTGCGCTTCGCCGACGACCTGAAGGGCGACGTTCCGCTGATGACGGTCGACGCGGAGTCGCAGAAGCTGGCGGCGCAGATCTGCGGCGGCGAGACCAATACGATCGCGCAGGCGAAGGCGCTCTGGCAATACGTCGCGGACTACGCCGACCACTATTCGAAGGACGCTTCGAAGCCGAAGTGCGGGCGCGGCGCCGCGGAAGACTGCATGGCCCAGAAGGGCGGCTGCTGCACCGACCTTCACTCGCTCTACATCCAGTTGCTGCGCTCGCGCGGCATCCCGGCGCGGCTCGAATTCGGCTATCGCATGCAGGCGAAGAACGACGGCGTCGAAACCGATCCCGGCTATCGCTGCTGGGTCGAGTGGTTCGCGCCGGGCTACGGCTGGGTCCCCACCGACATCGTCGCGGGCGACGCGGGCGACGCGGCGGTCCGCGAGCTGTGGTTCAACGGCGTCGACGATCGCCGCCTGTGGTGCAACCGCGGTCGCAACTTCGACCTCGAGCCGCGCCAGAGCGGCGACCGGAAGATCAACACGATGATCATCGGCCATGCCGAGATCGACGGCCGGTGGGTGAACGTCCTCCCGGACGCCGCCGGCAAGCCGTCTCCTCTGACGCGGAAGATCGTCAGCAAGGAGCGCAAGACCTCCGAGACCGCGGCCCGCTGAGGGTCGAGGTCCTCCTCCGCGCCCCGCGCCTCGTCGGCGCGGGGCTTTTTCGTTTCAAGTGCGGAGTCTCCGGCGCCTTCGCAGCGGACGCCGGATCGCTGCGGACGCCCGGACGGCGACGCCGCGGAAGCAGGACGACGCCGGCGCGCCCGACCGACGTCGGACCGTCGCCGCACTCCCGTTCGGCGGCGCCCCCGCGGCGCGTCGAACGGCCGGCGGGTTACGCGGCCGCCGCAAACGAGTTCGCCGTCCGGATCGCGGCCGCGACGACGGCGTGGATGGCGGCCTCGTCGGTCCCGGCGGCCGAACGCGCGCCGACGAGCCCCTCGGGCCAGGCGCCGCGGCGCGCCATCTCGCGGACGACGGTCGCCGTGACGAGGCGCGCGAGCGCGTCGCTCGACGCGGACCGCTCGCCGTCCTTCGTCGCCGTCCAGCGCACGAGGTTCAGGTAGCGTTTGAGCTCCCGCGGCGTGGCGCCGACGGCGTGGAGAAGCGCCGCGGCGGCGCCGAGGGCGGCCTTCAGCTCCGGCGCGTCGTCGACGGGCGCCGGAAGCGGCGGCAGGAGCCAGAGCGTCGCGGCGACCATCGCCAGCACGGCGATCCATCCGAGGGCGAGCTTCCAATCCGCCGTCGCGCGCGGCGCGGCGCCGGGCTCGGCCGGT
>DASPNK010000310.1:0-3664 GCA_035626575.1 Planctomycetota bacterium
GACGACGAGGTCGACCGGCAGCCTTCCCGTCGGCTCGGGATCGTCGAGCAGCTTCTTGACGCCGCGGCCGATCGCGGGATCGCCGCTGAGCCACGCCTTCTGCCCGGGCGCCACGCGCCGCAGGTCGGGACCCGGATCGCCGAAGACGAAGATCCATCCGCGCGGCGTCGCGTCGACGGCGAACAGCGGTCCGCCGGGCTCGTGTTTGTCCTCGGGCGCGCCGTCGTCGAAGACGACGCCCATCCCCGCGCGCGGCTGGACCGGAGCGAGGGCCGGCCCGGTCGCCGCGTCGTCCGCGCCGCCGAAGCCGTGCAGCGCCGACGCGGGAGCGCCCTTCGGCGCGCGGCGCGGCGCGTCGGCGGCGAGCGCTCCGGTCCAGGGCCGTCCCGCCGGGTCGCGGACGACCTCCACGCGCCGCCCGACGACGCGCGTCACTTCGCCGAGGTACACGCCGCGGTGCTTCGGGAAGCGGCCTTCGACGAGCGTCTGATGATCGGAGCCGGCGAGGAATCCGTCGCCGAATCCGCGCGAGTAGGAAAGCGCCGCGTCGGCCAGATCGCGTCGCACGGCGTCGACCAGGGCGGGATCGAGCGGCGCGCCGACGTCCATGCCGTCGACGAGTCGCCGATAAGCCGCCGTCGCCGTCGCGACGTACTGCGGGCCTTTCTGACGCCCTTCGATCTTCAGCGACGTCACGCCCGCCTCCGCCAGCGACGGGACCGCCCGCGCGCCGGCGAGGTCCTTGGGCGACAGCAGGTACTTCACGTCGCCGAGGTCGCGCACCTCGCCGTCGACGACGAGCGCGTACGGCATCCGGCAGCTCTGCGCGCACTCGCCGCGGTTGGCCGACCTCCCGCCCCACGCCTCGCTGGTGAGGCACTGCCCGCTCCACGACACGCACAGCGCGCCGTGGACGAACACCTCGGTCTCCGTCGGCGCGGCCTCGGCGAAGCGCCGCACCTGGTCGGTCGACAGCTCGCGGGGCACGACGACGCGCACGCAGCCGAGGCTTCGCGCGAACGCCGCCCCCTCCGGCGACGACACCGTCATCTGCGTGCTGGCGTGGAGGTGCAGCTCCGGGCAGACGCGGCGCGCGATCGCGCAGACCGCGGGGTCCTGCACGATGAGGGCGTCGACCCCGGCGGCCGCCGCGCCGCGCACGACGCGCTCGACGAACTCCAGCTCCGGCTCGAAGACCAGCGTGTTGAGCGCGAGGTAGGCCTTCGCGCCCGCGCGATGGATGCGCGCGACCGTCTCCGGAAGGCCGTCGAGCGTGAAGTTCGCCGCGCGCGCCCTCGCGTTGAAGCCTTCGGAGAGGCCGAAGTAGACCGCGTCGGCGCCGGCGGCGAGCGCCGCCTTCAGCGACTCGGCGGAGCCGGCCGGCGCGAGGATCTCGGGTTTGCGGCGCGGCGCCGCGTTCGCGGAAGACATCGGGACCGCGACGGTATCATCGCGTCGCCTCCGCCCCGCGGAGCGCCCGCTCCGCCGTGAGGAAGACCGCGACTCCCGCCGACGCCCGCAAGCTGGCCCGCCTCCGCGAAGCCATGGACGCGGTGAACTTGCGCCTCCTCGCCGCGCTCGAAGCGCGGACGCGGGCCGCCCGCGCGATCCTCGCCTGGAAGCGCGCGCGCGGACTGCCGGCCCGGGACCGCGCGCGGGAGGAGGCGATGCTGCGCCGCCTCCTCCGCGCGGCGCGCTCGGGCGGCGTTCTCGGCGACGCGGAGGCGCGGCGCGTCTTCCGCGCGGTGTTCGCCGCGACCTTGGCCGGCGCGCGGAGCCCCGCGCGGCTCAGCCGCGGAGGTCGTGGCCGAGCGACTTCGCGAGCTGGACGAGCTCGCGGCGGATCCGCTGCAGCGCGGTCGTGAGACGCTCTCGGACCTGCGTCGGGTCGTCGACGAAGTAGGCGACGCCCGCGTCGTCGTCGAGCGGCGCCGCAATCAGCCGAAAGCGCGCGGCGATCGCGTCGGCGCCGGCCATCCGTCGCGACAGGCCGCCCCCTTGCCCGCGCGGCACGATCCACCAGGCGTCGGGGCGGCGTGCCAGGAACTCGAGCGCGGCGTCGCCGTCGAGCGTGAGGCGTTGCAGGTCGGACGCCATGTCGTCGAGTTCCGCCCATTCCGCGACGGCGCCGAGCAGTTCGTCGTCGGCCCGCACGACGGCGAAGACGTGCTCGCAGCCGCCGACGTCGTCGCCGCAGAGCGGGCACGGCGGAAGCGCCTCCAGGTCGGCGGCGGTCGGGTCGGAGGCCGGGTCGTCGCCTTCGAGCGCGTCGTCGACGGCCTCGTCCGAGGCGTCGTCGTCGAGAGCGTCGTCGTCGACGGGCGCGTCGTCGTCCGGGTCGCCGGCCGTCACCGCCGCCTCCGCAACTCGGCGCGCGACGGCGCGCCGCGGCGGGCCCGCGCAAGGCCGCGCCAAAGCCAGAGGACGCCGAGAAGCGCGACGGGGATCGACACCACCTGCGAGAACGCGAGGCCGTGCGGCGGATCGCCGGGCTTCAGCGCCTCGCCGCCGACGACGAAGCCGCGCGCGACGTCGCCGCGGAAGAACTCGACCGTGAAGCGTTCGACGCCGTAGAGCACGAAGTAGACGGCGGTCACGTGCCCGTCGAAACGCTCGCGACCCCGCACGAAGAACCATAGAAACGCGAAGATCAGCGCGCAGCCGAGGGTCTCGTAGAGCTGCGCGGGATGGAGCGGCACGCCGTTGAGCCCGTCGCCGCGGGTGAAGACGACCGCCCACGGAACGTCGGTGCGATGCCCGTAGCAGCAGCCGGCGAGGAAACACCCGACGCGCCCCATGCCGAGCATGATCGGCGCGGCGTAGATCACCACGTCGAGCGCCTTCAGGAACGGGAGGCCGCGCGGCTTCAGCCAGCGCGCGAAGACGGGGATGCACGTGAGCAGCGAGCCGTAGAACACGAACCCCTTGCCGAAGATCCTCCGCCAGTCGCCGCTCGCCCAGATCCCGCGGAATTCGTCGAAGCTGGTGGCGACGTAGTAGAGCTTCCCGCCGACGAAACCGGCGAGGAGCATCCACAGGTAGAGCGAGCCGAGGTCCCGCGCCAGCGGCTCGAGGCCCTTGCGGCGCGCTTCGGCGGTCAGGACGAACCAGCAGAGCACGAGGCCGAGGCCGACCATCGTGCCGTAGCCGTGCAGGACGAGCGGGCCGAGGCGGAGGATCTCCGGCGCCATGGCGCTCGCGTCAGCGCGCCTCGACGCCGAGCGCGCGCCGGAAGAACGTCAGCACGTCCGTCCACTCGTCGATCTGCTTGGCGGTCGGTTTGCCGGCGCCGTGGCCCGCCTTCAGCTCGACCCGGAGCAGGATCGGCGCGTCGCCGGTCTGCGCCTCCTGGAGGGCGGCGGCGAACTTGAAGCTGTGCGCCGGGAAGACGCGGTCGTCGTGATCGGCGGTCACGATGAGCGTCGGCGGGTACGCGCGGCGGCGGACGTTGTGGTACGGCGAGTACGCGCGGAGCGCGGCGAACTCGACGGGGTCGTCGGGCGAGCCGTAGTCGGAGGTCCACGCCCAACCGATCGTCCAGCGATGGAAGCGCAGCATGTCGAGCACGCCGACGCCGCACAGCGCGGCGCCGAACAGCTCCGGCCTCTGCACGAGCATCGCGCCGACGAGCAGGCCGCCGTTGCTGTGACCTCCGATCGCGAGC
>DASPNK010000311.1:0-2351 GCA_035626575.1 Planctomycetota bacterium
GGGAGCTGAAGTGGCCGAGGGCGACGCTTCCGCGCCGACGCCGCGGGTGCTGCAGTTCTTCGCCGCCATCGGGCGCCCGGTCGCCGGTCCCGCGATCGGCACCCTGCAGCACGTCTCCGGCGCCGCGCATCTCGGCGCGACCGCCCTCTGGTACGCGCTGGTCGGGCCGTTCCTCGGCAAGACCCGCATGCGGAAACAGCTCTTCCCGATGATGAGCAACGTCGGCGTCACGTCGCTGCCGATCGTCGCGCTGGTGTCCTTCCTCATCGGCGCGATCCTCGTTCTGCAGACCGGCGCCGTGCTGAAGCGGTACGGCTCGCTGAACGAGGTGCCGGGCGTCGTCGCGCTGTCGATCACCAAGGAGCTGGGGCCGCTGATGACGGCCATCGTGCTCACCGCGCGCGTCGGCGCCTCGTTCACGGCGGTCCTCGCGTCGATGAAGATCAACGACGAGATCATGGCCCTCGAAACCATGGCCGTGCATCCGGTCGGTTACCTCGTCGCGCCGCGATTCCTCGCGATGCTGTTGATGGTGCCGTGCCTCACCGTGTTCTCGTACCTGATCGGCATGGCCGGCGGATGGTTCGTCGCTCACAGCATGTTCGACCTGTCCACCGAGCTGTACGTCCAGAAGACCGTCGACTTCCTGTCGATGTCGGAGCTGGTGCAGGGGCTGTGCAAAGCGGTGATCTTCGGAACGCTGATCAGCGTCGTGTGCTGCTACTTCGGCTTCATCACCGAAGGCGGCCCGGTCGGCCTCGGGCGCAACACGATGATCGCGGTGGTCACCACGCTGGTGCTGATCATCGGCGCCGACGCCCTCGCGACCGGCTTCATCGAGGGGTACCTCAACCGGAGGTGACGTGGGCGCCGGCGATCCGATCATCCGCGTCGACGACGTCAAGCTCCGCTTCGGCGCGACGGAGGTCCTGCGCGGCGTCAGCTTCGAGGTGCGCCAGGGCGAGACGCTCTGCATCCTCGGCGGCTCGGGCGGCGGCAAGTCGACGCTGCTCAAGGTGATGATCGGGAACCTGCGCCCGACGTCGGGTCGCGTCTTCATCGACGGCGAAGACATCTCGCGTATGCCGGAGGCGGCGCTCAACCGCGTGCGCCGCAAGTTCGGCGTGATGTTCCAGCTCGGCGCGCTGCTCAACTCGATGACGGTGGCCGAAAACGTCGCGCTGCCGCTCGAGTACCACACGCGCCTCGACAAAGACGTCATCGGGACGATGGTGAAGATCAAGCTGAAGCAGGTCGACCTGCTGCACGCCGCCGACCGTCGCCCCTCGCAGATCTCCGGCGGCATGCAGAAGCGCGCCGCGGTCGCGCGGGCTCTGGCGCTCGATCCCAAGATTCTCTTCTACGACGAGCCGTCGGCGGGCCTCGACCCGATCGCCACGACGCGCATCGACCAGCTCGTCAACAAGCTCAAACAGACGATGGGCATGACCAACGTGGTCGTGACCCACGTCATGGAAAGCGTCTTCCGCATCGCCGATCACGTGGTGATGCTCGACAGGGGCTCGGTCCTTCTCGACGGGTCGCTCCGCGACCTGCGCGAGTCGACCCACCCGACGGTGAAGCAGTTCGTCTCCGGCGAGCTCGAACCCGCCGACCGCACCGGGGCGCGGGACGAAGCCTTCATCAAAGACCTGCTGATGTAAGGGGCGTCCGAGTCACCCATGGCCGAATACCGCCGCGCCGAGATCATCTCGGGCTCGTTCATCGTCCTGAGCGTGCTCGTCTTCGGCCTGTTCGCCTTCAAGGTGGGCGGGCTGTCGCTCGACTTCCTGTTCCGCGAAGAGGGGGCCGAGTTCGTCGCTTATTTCGACGACGTGAAGACGCTCGACGTGCAGTCGAAAGTCGCCGCGGGCGGCCTGCGCGTGGGCTTCGTCAAGAGCCTCGAGCCGGTCGCGCTTCCCTGGACCGCCGCCGATCTCGACGCCCTTCGGGATCGCGGCGCGCCGATCGACCGGGCGGTCGTCGGGCGCATCCGGTCGCAGGTGAAGGTGACGTTCGTCGTCACCGCGACCGACCTCCGGCTCGGGGAGGACGCCTCGGCGCGCATCGAGCAGGAGGGGTTCATCGGACCGTTCTTCGTCGCCCTCGACCCGGGGACGTGGCCGGCCGACGCGCCGCCGCCGACGGTCGCCGCCGCGGGGCCGCGCAAGACGCCGCTTCCGACGCGCGGCGCCGGCGGCATCGTCGACGAGGCGCTGATGATGGTGCGACCCACGGTGCGGCGCATCGAGTCGATCCTCGCCAAGGTCGACGCAGACCTCCTCGCCGAGGAGAACCGCGACCACCTCCGCAACATCCTGCCGCTCCTCACCGGCAACCTCGAAGAGGCG
>DASPNK010000312.1:0-3631 GCA_035626575.1 Planctomycetota bacterium
CGGAAGCCTAACAGGCGACCGGTCGCGGGCAGGCGGCCGCGACGGCTACTTCGGCGGGTCGCCGAGACCGACGGCCCGCGCCGGCTCGAGGAAGGCGCGCGTCAGCGCTTCGAGCCGCGGGTCGACGGCGGCGGCCCAGGCGGCCGACGCCTCGCGCGCGCGCGCCGGGGAAACGGCCGCGACGGCCTTCGTCGCCGTTTCGACCAGGGCCGTCGCTTCGGACGCGAGGAACGTCCGCGCCCGGTCGAGCTCCGCGAGGGCGCCGGCCGACAGCTTGTCTTTCGCCATGGCCGCGACCCGCTCCGCCCAGGCGATGCGCGCGTCGAGCTGACTGCGGCGCGCCTCGACGTCGATCGCCGCGCCGGCGACGGCGTCGAGGTCCTTGAACAACGTCTCGCCTTCGGTCTCGGCGGTCCCGTAGTTGGTGTAGGCGATCGCGGCGTCGTTGATCGCCGGGCCGTCGGCCGGCGCCGCCGCCGGCGTCTTTCCTGCGAGCCGGTCTTCGAGCGAGCGCCGGAGCGCCTGCTCGGCGACGGCGACGCCGGCGTTCCAGGCGTCGACCCGCGCCTGCGCGTCGCCGCCGCCGCGCCGCGTGATCTCGCCCGCGCGATCGAGGATCGCGCCCTGCAGTCCGTACACGCGCTCGATGCGCGCCGCGAGCAGTTCGACCAGGTCGGCGGCGGCGGCGGCCTGCGGGGCGCCGCCCGCGAGCGTCTCCCCCTGCTCGAGCACGCGCGCGCGCGCCGCCGGCGCCGACGCCGCGTCGAAGTCGGCGAGCGCGTCGTGATCGGCGACCCACCGCGCGAGCGCCGCGCTGCGGGTGGCGAATGCGACCGCCGCCTCCGGGAAGCGGCGGATGAAGGAGCGCCCCGCGAGCAATCCGAGCCGGCGTTGCTCGGCTTCGAGCGAGGAGCGCAACGTCGCGAGGTCGGCGCGGGGGGCCGCGGCGCCCGCGGCCGGCGCCGCCGGAGTCTCGCCGCCGCAGGCCGCGAGGCTCCACGCGACGACGACGGCCAGGACGCCTCGACGACCGCGCGCGCGGCGCGGCGCGGCGGCGGCCGTCATCGCATCGCCCTCGCCGCGGCGCGGAAGATCGACGCGCCGTCGCCTTCGGCGCGCTCGGGCCCGCGCGTCCATCGCGGGTGCTGGTAGGGGAACAGGAAGCGTTCCGGATGGGGCATCATCCCCATCACGCGACCGGTCTCGTCGCAGACCGCCGCGACGCCGAGCGGCGAGCCCGCGGGGTTCGCGGGGTAGGCGACGGTGGGCGCGTCGCGGTCGTCGACGTACGAGAACGCGACGCGCGCGTCCTCCTGAAGGAGCCGCGCGTCCTCTTCCGTGGTCGTCAGGAACCGCCCCTCGCCGTGCGCGACGGGAAGCTCGAGGATCGTCCCGTCGCGCTCGACGAACGCGCACCGACGCCCGTCGGCCTTGAGGCGCACCCAGCGATCTTCGTAACGGCGCGATGCGTTCCACGCGACGGTCGCGCGCACCTCGCGACCCTGCACGCGGCCCGGGAGCAGGCCGGTCTTGACCAGCACCTGGAACCCGTTGCAGATCCCCAGCACGAGGCCGCCGCGATGGACGAAGCGACGCAGCGCGTCGCCGAGCGCGAGGGAAAGCTCGATGGCGAGGATCTTGCCCGCGGCGACGTCGTCGCCGTACGAGAAGCCGCCCGGGATGACCATGCCGCCGTAGGCGTCGAGGACGGCGGGATTCTCGAGGACGCGGTTGAGGTGCACCTGCTCGGCGCGGCACCCCGCCTTCTCGAAGGCGAACGCCGTCTCTTCGTTGCAGTTGATGCCGGCGGCCCGGAGGACCAGCACTCGCGGCGTCGACATGTCAGGATTCCCCGTCCAGCAATCTGGTGAGCGGCGGCCGCCAGGCCCGCTCCAGAGCGGCGGCCGTCGCACGGATGCGCGTCGCACCGCCCGTGCCGGTCACGACGAGCTCGGGCTCGGCGACGGTTTCGCCCACCTCGGCGCACGGCAGGCCTTCGAAAGTCTGCAGGAAGCGTGCGACGTCGCTCGGCGCGACTTCGACCAGCCACCGCGTCAGGCTCTCGGACCAGGCGCGCGCGGTGTCGTCGAGGCGCGGTTCGTCGACCGGCATCCGTCCGAGGTCGATGCGCGCGCCCACCTCGCCCGCGAGCACCATCTCCGCCGCGGCGACCGCGAGGCCGCCTTCGGAAAGGTCGTGGCATGCGCGGACGAGGCCGCCCGCGATCGCGCGGTGCATCGCCGCGAACAGCCGCTTCGCCCGCGCGCCTTCGAGCCGCGGCGGACGCGCGCCGAGGCGCCCTTCGAGCTTCAACCGGTAAGAGCCGCCCAGCTCGTCGCGCGTACCGCCCACGACGAAGAGGCGCCGCCCGGGTGCCTTCAGATCCATCGTCGTCGCACGGCGCACGTCGGGGACGATGCCGAGCGCGGTGACCAGGAGCGTGTGCGGAATGCGGATGGTCGTCGCGCCGACCTGGAACTCGTTGTTCAACGAGTCCTTCCCGGAGACGAACGGCGTGCCCAGCGCGACCGCCGCGTCGCGGCAGCCGAAGCAGCACTTCACCATCGCGCCGAGACGGTCGGGCTTGGAGCAGGCGCCCCACGAGAAATTGTCGAGGATCGCGACCTGCGCCGGATCGGCGCCGACCGCGACCACGTTGCGCACCGCTTCGTCGATCGCGGCCTCTGCCATCGCGTACGGATCGAGGTCGCCGTAGCGGGGGTTGATGCCGTTGCCGAGGGCGAAGCCCCGCGTCGATCCGGGGACGGGCGCGACCACCGCCGCGTCGGACGGGCCGTGGTCGCGCGCCCCGACGAGCGGCTTCACGACCGAGCCGCCGAGCACCTCGTGGTCGTACTGGCGGACGATCCACTCCTTGCTCGCCACGTTGGGGTCGGCGAGGACGCGGAGGAGGTCGTCGGTGAAGTCCTCCCGCGGCGCGGGCGGCGCGGGATCGGCGGGCGGCGGCGTCCACGTCGCCTCGAGGGTCGTCCTCGGCAGGCCGCCGTGGAGGAACTTCATGTCGAGGTCGGCGTGCACGACGTCGCCGTGCCGCACTTCGAGGCGTCCGTCGTCGGTGAACTCGCCGAGGATCGCCATCTCGACGTCTTCGTCGCGACAAAGCGCCGAGAGCGCGTCGGCGCGCTCCGGAGGCACGGCGAGGACCATGCGCTCCTGCGCTTCGCTGATCCAGATCTCGGCGGGGGAGAGCCCTTCGTATTTCAGCGGGGCGCGCTCGAGGCGCACGCGGGCGCCGGTCGACTCGCCCATTTCGCCCACGGCCGACGAGAAGCCGCCCGCCCCGCAGTCGGTGATCGCGGAGAACAGGCCGCGGTCGCGCGCGGCGAGCACCACGTCCATCACCTTCTTCTCGGTGATGGCGTTCCCGATCTGCACCGCGCCCGCGTCGACCCGGTCCGACTCCTCGTGCAGTTCGAGCGACGAGAACGTCGCGCCGTGGATGCCGTCGCGCCCGGTGCGCCCGCCGAGCGCCACCACGAGGTCGCCGGGGCGCACCTTCTTATGCACCTTGTCGACGGGGATGAGGCCGACGGTGCCGGCGTACACCAGCGGATTGCCGACGTAGCGCTCGTCGAAGCACACCGCGCCGTTCACCGTCGGGATGCCCATC
>DASPNK010000313.1:0-25694 GCA_035626575.1 Planctomycetota bacterium
TGCGCCTGCTCGAGAGCGCCCGCAACGCGCCCGAGTCGGTGCGGCGGCTGCGCGTCCGGTCGCGGACCGGCGCCACGGTCGAGCTGATCAACGCCGCAACCGCGGAGGACGTCGGCGCGCCGACGGAGATCGCCCGGTACAACCGTCGACGCCAGATCACCGTGCTGTCCAACCTCCACGGCAAGGTGCTCGGCGAGGCCACGCGCGAGATCGAGGCGTTCACGAAGGAGATCGGTCTGCCGCCGGGCTACGGGACGGGATGGACCGGGTTCGCGGAGACGATGAACGAGACCATGGGGAACATGAAGATCACGCTGCTCCTGGCGGTGCTCGTGATCTACATGACGCTGGCGTCGCAGTTCGAGTCGTTCCTCCACCCCCTCACGATCATGCTGACGCTGCCCCTGGCCTTCGTCGGCGCGCTGGGCGCCCTGGCGGCGGCGGACATGACGATCAGCATCTACGTCTCGATGGCGATCATCTTCCTGATGGGCCTCGTGACGAAGAACGCCATCCTCCTCGTGGACTTCGCCAACGTCCTGCGTCGGAAAGACGGCCTCGACGCCGAAGCCGCGCTCCTCCGCGCGGGCCCGGTCCGCCTCCGGCCGATCCTGATGACCACGGTGGCGATGGTGGCCGGCATGGCGCCGGTCGCTCTGAGCACGGGTCCGGGGTCCGAGTCCCGCCGCCCGATGGCGGTCTGCATCATCGGCGGCCTCGTGACGTCGACCTTGCTCACGCTGCTCGTGGTCCCCGTCGTCTACTCGCTGTTCGAAGACGGCGTGGTCGGGCTGCGGCGGCTGCGCCGCCGCGCCCTCGGTCGCGATGCCGACGCGCCGCGTGACGGCGATCCGGGATCGGAGGCGAATTCGGAAAGCGCGACGATCGTCCCGGCCGCATCGAACCTCGAGGTCGCAGGCGTTCCCCGTCGCAGCGACGCCGGACGCGCCGCATCAGGCGTGCATCGCGATCCGCCGAATTGACCGACCGGCTTCGCGGTCGTAGAGCGCACGTCCGCGCCCACGCGAAGCGCGGGACGACGTGCTTCGCCCACCTTCGAACGACGTCGACGCGTCGGCGGCCGTCGCCGTGCGCGCAGTCGCCACGAACCGGTGAATCTACCTCGCAGTTCTTCAAAGATCGGCCGGACGCCGCCGGTCATTCGTGCGACGCGTCGAGGAGGATGACGGGCGGCACGGGGGCGTCGACGTCGACGACGGCGCTTCCCCGAAAAGCGCCTGCCGAAACCTCGACGCGGCGGGCGCCTTTCGGGTAGCCCGACAGGAGAAACGGATTCTGTCTCGCATCGACGAGGAACCCGTCGCCTCCTTCGAGCGTTGCGGGCCATTCCGGCGCGTCCGCCGGGGCGTCGCCGAGGATGCGGAACCGAAACGCGAGAGGGCTCCCGCCGACGCGTGCACGGACGGCGAATCGAAGGTCGCCCACGTCCCCCCCGTCGACGATCAATTCCTGTGCGTCGCGCGCGGGATCGACGGTCCACGGACCGGTAATCGCGCGACCCGGGGTCGCCGTGCGCCGGCGGCGCCAGTTGCGATCGGCTTCGACGAACCACTCGCCCGCCCGCACGGCGCAGAGCGCGCTGCGACCCTCGGCGCCGAAGTGCAGCTCGTTCACGTCGTGGACCTCGAACGGACGCGCGGACGCGTCGGGCGCGGGTCGCCACAGCAAGACCGGAAGCGTGAGTCCGACTCGGGGAGTGCGGCCTCGCAGGATGAACCTGACGAGCGCCGCGTCCGGCAGGGGCGTCAGCGGGACGACGACCGGGGCGGACGGCGCGTCGGGCGGACGGAGCGGAGCTTGGACGGCCTCTGGACGGAAGCCCTCGACGGCGATTTCGACACGACACGTCGCATCCGGCGCGATCGGTCGATCGCACGTCACGGAGACCGGCAGACGGTTCCACTCTTCCGCTTGGTGAAACGCTCCGTCGTGCGCCTTGGGATCGTCGTCGTCGCGACGACAACCGTTGGGAAGGCCGTCGACGCGGCAGCGGACGCGTACAGGTCGGGCGATCGGTTCGCCCGTTCGAGCGTCCACCAAGCGGAGGTCCGCGGCGGCGACGGTGCGAACGGTCAGTACGTGCTCCGCTTCGGACGGGTAGGCGTCGATCGGCGAAAACGACCACGACTCGCGCGACGGCGCACGGAGCTTGCAGGGCGCGCCGTCGGGAAGGCCGCGGAAAGCGAACCGGCCGTCGGCCCCCGAGCGCGTGCGGGCGCCTCCGGGCGTCAGGCGCTCCGCCGCCGTCGCGGCCGCATCGTCGAAGCCGACCTCGCCGCCGACGAGTTCGACGACCACGTCCGCGATCGGCGCGCCGTCGACGTCGACGGTGCGACCGACGACGGCAGCGCCTCGTTTCAGTCGGACTTCGAGTGCGCGGCCGACGTCCGGAATCGCCACCACGTCGCGCCAGAGACGGTGCTCCCGGTGGTGGATCTCGACGTCGTAGCGCCCGGCCCACGGGACGTCGAAGGCGGATTCGCCGCGAGCCGTGCTCTCGCACATCGTCGGCGTCGCGCCGTGGACGACCGTCATCGCGCCGTCGAGCGGACCGCCGTCGAGGTCCGCTACGACGCGAACCGTGAGCCGACGCTTCGGGCGCCCCGCGGACGCCGTCGGCGGCTTCAAGCCCGCGGCGCTCGCATCCTCGACCCGCGCCTCCCGTGCCGTCGGGCGGGACGGCCGGGCCGGTGCATGTTGGTGATCGGCGTTCGCGGGCCTCTGCGGGAGGAGGACCGCGAGGAACCCGACGCCGAGGATTCCCGCGAGCACGAGCGCGCCGCATGCGGCCGCCGAGACCGGGGCCGCCGCTCGAGCCGCTCCGAACGCCGCACGAACCGCGTCGCGTGCGGTGAACAGCACGGGGAGCATCGCCGACGTGCCGCGCCCGTCCGCGTCGCGGTCGGCTTCGAGACGTTCGCGCAACTTCGCCAGACCGCGTTTGAGCTGCGAGCGCACGGTCGCGCCCGACGACCCGAGGCGCGCGCCGATCTCCGTCGCCGTGAGTCCCTCGAAGTACCGGAGCGCGAGAACCGTCGACGCGGGCGGCCCGAGCGCGATGACTGCGGCGACGAGCCGGCGTCGGATCTCCTCCCGCTCCGCGAGCGCCTGCTCCGGCGCGACTTCCGGACGCGCCGCGCGTCGTTCGCGAACGGCCCGTCGCGAGCCCGAGCGGACGCGGTCTCGAGCGAGGTGCACCAGCACGCGCACGAACCATCCGCGGACGCCGGGACCGCCCGGCCGCCGTCGCAGCGCCGCCAGCCAGGCGTCCTGCGCGAGATCGTCCGCATCGGCGCTGCGAACCAGACGGCGCGCCAGCGCGCGGACGAAGCCGTCGTCGGCGAGGGCGGCCTCCAAGGCCGCGCGGGCTGGGTCGGCGGCTTCGTCCGTCATGCGCCCGCTAAACGCCGCCGAACGCCGGAGCGTGGCGCCGCCGGTCTTTCGCATGGTCCGGAGACTCGGAGCGGCGGCGCTCCCCAGGAGCGGAATGCGCACGGCGCGGACGGCCCCGGAGGGCCGCCCGCGCCGTGCGCGGTCGGAGGCGTCGACGTCAGAACGCGACGCGGTCGACGTTGGACCAGTAGACCAGCGATCCGGTCGGGCCGATGAAGACCATCACGCCGTCCATCGAGAACCCGGCGAAGGCCGACATCGTGCCGGCGGGGAAGCCGAGCGGGCCGGCGTTGGGGTAAAGGCCCGGCGACACCACGAACGCGAGCGGGTTGCCCGGCGCGAGCGCCGTCGAGAGGAAAAAGAACGTGATCGCGTCCGGCGTGATGCCGAAGAGCGGACCGGTTCCGACCGCGCCCGCGGTGTTGAAGCTCAGCAGCGTGTAGCCGAGCACGGCGGCCGCGGCGGCGCCGCAGGCCGTCGGTACGGGCGTCACGACGAGGTCGCCCACGCCGCCGCCGGTGGAGAACAGGTCGAACTGGTACTGGCTGATGTTGATGAAGTTCGTCTTCGCGATCGTCGACGGCGGGTTGATCCCGTCGAAGGCGGTCAACACCACGGTGTAGGCGCCGGGGCAGGTGTAGGTGAACGTCGGGTTCTGGACGAAGGAGTCCGGAATGCCGTCGTTCTGGAAGTCCCACGCCCAGCCGTTGACCGGGCCGGAGCTGCTGAAGGTGGTGTCGGTGAAGGAGACCAGCGTGCCGGCGGGGCCCGACGTCGGCGTCGCGTTGAATCCCGCGAAAAGACCGACCGAGAACAGCTCGACGTTCCAGGTGGACGACACTTCGGACGCCGACAACGCGCGGTTGTAGACGCGGAACTCGTCGAGCTTCGCGCCGCCGCCGAAAGTGGACGCCGTCGAGTACCACGCGACCTTCAGCGAGCCGGCGACGGTTCCGTTGACTCCGGCGATCGCCTGGTTGGACGTCACGACGAGATTGCCGTCGAGGTAGCCCTTCAGGTTCGGGATCGAGGAGTCGTACACCCAGTGCACGTAGTGCGGCCCGCCGACACCCGCGCCGGCGATCACCGTGTCGGTCAGCGGACCGCGGAGCATGACGTTGCCGACGCCTGCGACGCCGTTGTAGAAACAGCGGAAGCTGCCCGCCGTGCTGTCGCCGAACGCGTAGTAGAGCGTGGACGTGGGGAGGCCCGAGACGTCGCACCAGAAGCCGATCGTCCAGCTTCCGGTCAGCGCGGTCTGCCACCCGGTGTCGATCATGTTGGTGGTGCCGGTGACGCCGACGAGCGCGCCGCTGCCGTTGAGGCCGACGCCGGCCGTCAGGTTGTGGCCGACCACCGTCGGCGTGGGATTGCCGACGCTCGGGATCGCTTCATTCAACGTGGGCGTGCCGGGGCCCGTGCCTTCGTTGAGCTTGTAGTAGATGAGCTCGGGGACGGTCTGGGCGGCGGCGGTCGCGGCGAACGCCGCGATCACAACGGCGCCGCGGAAAGCGGGGGTGAGACGCATGGAGGACTCCTCGAAAACGGCGGGCGCGCCCAAGGGCGGACGCGCGAACGGACCGCGACCGTAGTCCGTCGGCCGTCCGGAGTCAATCTTGTGCGACGTCGCTCGGCGGATCGACGCGCTTCCAGGCGCCTCAACGGTCCGCGGAGGGTCGGCTTTCGCCGCTTTGGGCCCGAAAATGACGCCGCCGCGCCGACCCTCACGGGGCGGCGCGGCGGCGGGGAGCGCGCCCCTAAGGCGCGCTCAAGTCGGGATCAGAACGTGCAGCGGTCGACGTTCGACCAGTAGAGCAGCGCGCCCGTGCCCGAGAGGACGACTTCGACGCCGTCCATCGAGAGGCCCGCGAAGCCCGACATCGTGCCCGCCGGGAACGACAGCGGACCGCCGTTCGGGTACAGGCCCGGCAGCGCGACGAACGCCAGCGGGTTGCCCGCGGCGAGCGGCGTCTGCAGGAAGAACAGCGTGATCGCGTCCGGCACGATGCCGAACATCGGGCCCGAGCCGACCGGGCCCGGCGTCGTAAAGGTGAGCAGCGTGTAGCCGATGACGCCGCCCGCCGCCGCGCCGCAGGTCGTCGGGACCGGCGTGACGACGAGGTCGCCGACGCCGCCGCCCGAGGTGAACAGGTCGAACTGGAACTGCGTGGCCGTGATGTAGTTCGACTTCACGACGGTCGAAGGCGGATTGACGCCGTCGGTGGTCGTGAGGCTGACGCTGTACACGCCCGGGCACTGGTACACGAACGTCGGGTTCGCCGCCGTCGAGTCGACGATGCCGTCGTTCTGGAAGTCCCAGGCGTACGACGTCACCGGCCCCGCGCTGCTGAAGGTGAGGTCGGTGAACGTCACCGAAAGCGGAGCGGGGCCGGCCGTCACGTTCGCCGAGAAATTCGAGAACAACCCGGACGCCGGCGCTTCGTCGGCGCCGATGTCGTAGTTGCCGCCGAGCGGACGCGGATCGCCGTCGAGATCGAACGGCACCGCGGCCAGCGTGAGGCCGGCGTTGAACGCCGCGCTCGACGGAAGGATGTGGAGGTCGGTCGGGCCGACGAAGCCGGCCGAGGTCGCCAGCGAGCTGACGTCCTTGCCCGGGAACGCCGCCTGGAACGACGCGAGCGTGTGGTTGACCGCGACGGCCTGCGCGACGGAACCGGTGCCGAGAACGTCGTACAGGTTGTTGTCCATCGTGCCGGCGGGCGTCGTCGTCGCCGTCTCGAAGCGGAAGCACGGGCCGCTGCCGCTGTGCTGGATGATGTTGTTCGCCATCACCGTCGCCTGCGGGTCGGCCGACGAGCCCATCTGGTGGATGCCGGGCGCCGCGGTTCCCGCGGGCATCGACACCGAGTTATTGGCGCAGGTGGTCGTGCCGCGGCGCAGCGCGATGCCGCCCGCGTACGTCCCCGTGCCCGGGCAGTTCCACACCATGTTGTTGGTCACGGTGCAGGTCAACGGCGCCGTCGCGCTGCCGCTCGAGCCCACGAAGATGCCCTGGTTGGTGCAGTCGTGGACGCGGTTGCGGTTCACCACCGTGTTGTGCGCGTTGTAGTAGACGGAGATGCCGCCCGCGTAGGTCGAGCTGCCGGGCGCGCCGGTCGTCACGCCTACCTGATAGACCTCGTTGCCTTCGACGGTGCAGAACGTCGACGCGTTGATGTCGATGCCGGAACCGGAGTTGTGCACCACGCAATTCAAGATGGAAATGCGCTGGCACTGGCTGACGATGATCCCCGCGCCCGACGCCGCGCCGGTCACGTCGAAGCCGTCGATCGTGATGTCGGACGGACCCGAGCCCGCGGCCGACACCGAGTTGGTGCCGAGGCGGATGGTCTGCACGAAGCCGGCGGCGACGCCGCTGACGGTCGGGAGACCGATGCCGACGAACGTGATGGTATTGGTCGTGCTGGCGCCGACGACCGGCGCGACGATCGAGAAGCCGGCGTACGGCGTGCCGGTGTTGACCACCTGGAAGATCGTCGAGCCCGCGACGCCCTGCGACGTGAGCGCGGCCGCGGCGTCGATCAGCGTGTTGAAGTTCGTGCCCGCCGTGGGCTGGGTGTTGTCGACGGTGTAGACGCCGCTGAGCTGCGCCGGGAGAGCCGCGGCGAGCAGCAGCGCCGCGGCGGCGCCGCGGAGGACGGAACTGCGGATCATGGAGTTTCCTTTGCGAACGGGGGAAACGGGAGAGCGCGGAATCACTGGAAGAGGTGACGAACGACGTTGGAGCGGCTGTCGTACACGAAGCCGGGACCGAGAAGGAACACGGAGAAGTCCGCCGACAGACCGGCGAGGAACGAGACCGCGCCGGGCCCGACGACGAAGGGCGAATTCGGGAAGCCGCCGAACGCGGACGGAACCGGGAAGTGCAGCGGGTTGGAGTCGGTCAACGGGACGCCGATCAAAAGGCTCCACGTGCCGGAATCCGGGCGGATGCCGAAGAACGGACCCGTGCCGACCGGCCCGGAGACGTCGAACGTGATCAGCGTCCAGCCTTCGATCGCCGTCGGCGACACGAGGTCGAGCGCGATCGTCAGGTCGCCGACGCCCGGGCCCGACTGGGAAACCGAGAGCTGGTTGGCGTTGAACAGCTCGATGTTCCACGTCGCCGCGATCTCCGCCGCCGTCAGCGCGCGGTTGTAGACGCGGAACTCGTCGAGCTTCGCGCCGCCGCCGAACGTGGACGACGTGTTGTAGCCCGCGACCTTCAGCGAGCCGGCGGCGGTCCCGTTGACCGTCAACGCCTGGTTCGAGGTCGTCACGAGGACGCCGTCGAGGTACGCCTTCACCGCGGGAATCGACGCGTCATAGACCCACGTGATCACGTGGGCCGTCCCGACGCCGGCCGCAGGGATCGTCACGTCGGTGAAGCCGCCGCGCAGGATGCAGTTGCCCGCTCCCGCGGCGCCGTTGAAGAAGCAGCGGAAGCCGCCCGCGGTGCTGTCGCCGAAAGGGTAGTAGAGGGTCGCGGTCGAGATCGCGCTCACGTCGCACCAGAAGCCGATGGTCCAGCTCGAGGAGCCGAACGCCGTCTGCCAGCCGGTGTTGATGATATTGGTCGTGCCGGTCGTGCCGACGAGACATCCGCTGCCGCTCAACCCGAGGCCGGGCGTCAGCGAGTGGCCGGCGACCGAAGCGGTCGGCGTTCCCACGCCCGGGTTCGCTTCGTTCGTCGTCGTGCCGCCGACGCCGGTTCCTTCGTTGAATTTGTAGTAGACGAGCTCCGGGACGGTCTGCGCGGGCGTCGACGCGGCGACGCTTGCAACGAGCAGCAGACCGCGGAGGGCGGGGGGGCTCCGCATTCTTTCACTCCTGGCGAAACGGGAACGGCGCGCCCGATCGAGGAGGTGCTCCGCGGCGGGCAAGCGAAGAACGTAAAGAAGCGGTTCGCCCGTGTCAATCTTCCGACGTCCCCCAGGGCGACCGAGCCGCCCGCCCGCGCGTTCGACGCCGCTCGACTTGAAACCGCGTCTCAACGCCGAGCGCCTCGCCGAGGCCCCGACCTCCTTCTAAGGTCGCGCCATGAGCGACCTCCTTTCGATGCAGAACCTCGCGGCGTTCTTCACGCTGGCCGCGCTGGAGATCGTCCTCGGCATCGACAACGTCGTGTTCATCTCGATCCTCGCCGGGAAGCTGCCGGAGGAGGACCGCGCGAAGGCGCGCCGCCGCGGGCTTTTCCTCGCGATGTTCCTGCGCATCGCGCTGCTGCTCGGCATCAGCTGGGTGATGAACCTGACGAAGCCGCTCTTCGGCGTCTTCGGTCACGTCTTCAGCGGACGCGATCTGATCCTTCTGGGAGGCGGCCTGTTCCTGATCGCGAAGGCGACGCACGAGATCCACGTGAAGCTTGAAGGGCCGGCCGACGGCAAGGCCGCGAAGCCCGCGGCGCCGACGTTCCGTTCGGTGATCGTGCAGATCCTGCTGCTCGACCTCGTCTTCTCCCTCGACTCGGTGATCACCGCGGTCGGCATGAGCGACCGCATCGAGATCATGGTCGCGGCGGTGGTGGTTTCGGTCGCCGTGATGATGGCCTTCGCCGGCCGCATCGGCGCCTTCATCGAACGTCACCCGACGATGAAGATGCTCGCCCTCGCGTTCCTGCTGCTGATCGGCGTGATGCTGATGCTCGAAGGCTTCGGCAAGCACGTCGAGAAGGGCTACATCTACGCCGCGATGGCGTTCTCGCTCTTCGTGGAGATCCTCAACCTCGCCGCGCGCCGCCGTTCGGCGACGGCCCCCGCCCCCGTGCGGTTGAAGTCGCAGGCGCCCTGAGGGCGCGACGCGCCGCCGCTCAGGCCGTGCCCGCGAGCTCGTGCATCATCCGCACGAACTCGCCGGCGATCCGGGGGTCGAAGGTCTTGCCGGATTCGGAGGCGATCAGCTCCAGCGCCGCGGCGTTGGACATCGGGCTGCGATAGGTCCGCGCGCTGGTGATGGAGTCGAAGTAGTCGGCGACGGTGACGATGCGCGCCGTTTCGGGGATCGCTTCGCCCGCGAGACGGTCCGGATAGCCGGCGCCGTCCCATCGCTCGTGATGGTGTCGGACGATCTGGCGCACGTCGGCGAAGAAGTTCATCGGCCTGAGGACGTAGTCGCCGATTTCGGAGTGTCGCCGCACCTCGGCCATCTCGGCGTCGTCGAGCCGCGACGGCTTGTTGAGGATCTGGTCGTCGATGCCGACCTTGCCGACGTCGTGCACGAGCGCGCCGAAGTGCACCAGCTCGCAGCGCTCGCGGTCGTACCCGAGGCGCTGCGCGAGGAGCTGCGCCCACTTGGCGGTGCGGCGGCCGTGCCCGTGGTTGAACTTGTCCCGCTCTTCGACGACGCGCGCGAGCGACAGCGCCATCTGGCGCGACGCGTTCTCGAGCACCGCCTTCTCGGCCTGCAGCCGCAGCGCTTCGTCGGCGCGCTTCTTCAGCGTCTGCCGCTCGCGCGCGCGTTCGATCGAGATGGCGATCTTCTCGAAGTTGAACGGCTTGATGTGGAAGTCGTACGCGCCGCGCTGGAGCGCCTTGATCGCGAAGGTGATGTCCAGGTACGCGGTGATCATGATCACCTCGACCCGGGGATCGAGCGCCTTCAGCTCGGGCAGCAGGTCGAGGCCCGACACCACCGGCATCGAGATGTCGGTCAGGACGAGGTCGTGGCGATGCGCGGCGAACGCCCCGAGCGCCGACTTGGCGTCGGCGGCCGTGTCGACCTCGTAGCCGTGCTCCTCGAGGAACGCGCCGAGGGATTTCCGGATGCCGTACTCGTCGTCGACGAGCAGGATCCGGTACGCGCTCTCGGTGCGCCGGTCGGCGGGAAGCGGCTTGTCCAGCAGGAAGTCGGTCGACATCCGTCCTTTTTCCGAGGTGCGATCGGGCGCGACGGTGCGCGCCCGGGACGGGGCCGTTCCGGGGCCCCGGTGACCGATCTCATGGATCGGCCGAGCGGGCCGCGAGTATAGAAGCCTTTTTTGAACCGTTTCAGCTTTCTGCGGGAAAGTTCAGGTTGTGGAGGAACCTTTAGGAACGGGCGTCTTCCCGGGGTGCACGGCGCACCCGGTCGAGCACGAAGCTCTCGCCGAGGTAGAGACGCCGGACCCTCGGATCTTCAACCAGTTGCCGCGCATCGCCTTGGGCCATGATCGAGCCGTCGGCGATGATGTAGCTCCGATCGGTGACGAAGAGGGTCTCCCGCGCGTTGTGATCGGTGAGCAGGATCCCTAAGCCCTGGGCGCGGAGGTTCTCCACAATTCCCTGAATTTCCTCCACCGCCTTAGGGTCCACGCCCACAAACGGCTCATCGAGGAGGATCAGCGACGGGCGCCGCGCAAGGATGCGCGTGATCTCGAGGCGCCGGCGCTCCCCGCCGGAGAGCGTGTCGGCGATCTGCTTCCTGCGGTCGGAAAGGTGCAGCGTCGCGAGCAGCTCGTCGACGACCGCCCGGCGCTCGGCCTTCGGAACCTCCGGCACCCACTCCAGCACGGCGAGGAGGTTGTCCTCGACGCTGAGCCCGCGAAACACGCTCGGCTCCTGCGCGAGGTACCCCATGCCGAGCCGCGCCCGTTCGTGCACCGGCGCGTCGGTCACGTCGCGGCCGCCGAAGGAAATGCGCCCGTCGTCGGGGCGCAGGAGGCCGATCGCCATCTTGAAGGTGGTCGACTTCCCGGCGCCGTTCGGCCCGAGGAGCCCGACGATCTCGCCGCGGTCGACGCGGATCGAGACGTCGCGCACCACCGTGCGGCGCCCGAACCGCTTCACCAGGCGCGTCGCTTCGAAGAGCGGCGCGGCGGGCGGGGGCTCGGTCACCGCAGCACGCCCGCGCGCTGCACGGGGAAGAACGTGAACTTGGCTCGGCCGACGACGTACCTGCGCGGCACGTAGTGGTCGAACTTCAGCAGCGCCTGCGGATCGGGGACGTCGCCGACGGAGCGCACGGCCTCGTAGACCGGTTTCCCCGTCGCCGCGTCGCACAGGTCCCAGGCGCCGGGCTCGAGTTTGATCTCGTTGCCGTAGACGTCGAGGAAGCGGTCGACGCCGTCGTCGCCGGTCCACGGATTCTGCCGACGCCGCTGGTTCTCGATGCGGTCGGAGACCGCTTCGGCGTCGCCCCACAGCGTCTCGCCGGTCTCGCGGAGCCGGATGCAGGCGCTGCGCCATCCGCGGGCGTCGAGCGAGTTCGGCGAGTTGTCGCCGAACATCAGGTACGAGCCTTCGGGCACGTCGAAGGCGGTCGGCGCCGTGGGATACACCGAGTAATGCAGGTCGCGGAAAACGGCGAGCCGCGTAAAGCCCACCGCGCCGCCGCGGGCCCCCGCCTTGAGGCGCGTCGCCTGGCCGAGGCCGACGTCCTTCCCAGGCGCCACGTCGTAATCGCGGCGGAAGACGCGCTTCCCGTCGATCGTGACCGTGACGCGCTGGTCCACGTTGTCGAACACGACGCGGGTCTCCGCGCCCGGCTTCAGCCGCACCGCCGCGAGCGCCGCGTCGCCGAATTTCTCGCGTCCGAAGAGCAGCGTCGACGGGGCGGCGCTCCCTTCGAGAGCCAGCTCCAGCCGGAGCGCGCGGCCGGCGTTGGACGGATCGACGATCTCCAGCAGCGCGGCCTCGGCGCCCGCCTCGGGGCGCACCTTCACGTCGAAGCGGACGTCGCCGCAGGCCTCGGCGCCGCCCTGCTTGCCTTCGGCGTCGGCGGCGTAGGGGTCGGTGCGGGCGTTGGTCACGGCGAACTTGTTGTCGAAGAGACGCTCTTCCTTCGCCGGGGCGACGACCGCCACGCCGCCGTCGCGCGCCTTGATCTCGGCCCCGCCCGCACGCCAATGCCGCGCGAAGCGGGACACGTCGAGGTCCTCGACGTCCGCCTCCGGCACGACCGGATTGCCTTCGAAGATCGACTCCTGCACCGCGTCCGGCTTGCGGGTGCAGACGCGCGCACCGCCCCTGGGGCCCGCGAGGATCTGGCCGTTCCAGATCTCCAGCGATTCGCCGGGCATGCCGACGGCGCGCTTCACGTAATTGACCTGACGCGACAGCGGGTAGCGGAAGACGACGATGTCGTACCGCTCCGGGTCGCGGCCCAGGTAGTCGAGGCGGTCCACCAGGATGCGGTCGCCCCATTCCTGGCGGCCGATGATCGTGGGCTCCATCGACTCGGTCGGCACCTGGAAGGTGTCGATCACGAACTGCTTGATGACCAGCGCCATGGCGATGGCCAGCGCGAAGCCCTCGATGTTGCGCCGCGCGAACCCGTGACGGGCGTCGGGCGCCGGGACGGGGTCCTTGCGCAGCAGGAGGCCTTGCGTGAAGGCGCGGAACAGGTCCTTGAACATGAGGCGGCGCCGATCTCCGGTCACGGGGTTCGGCGGGGACGTTGCGCCACGCCCGCGGACGGCGCAACCCCGGGCGACGCGCCGCCGGGGGTCGCCTATCATGCGCGGCATGGCTCGCCCGTGGTTGCGGAGCGCGTGCTGGATCGCGCTGCTGACGGGGCCGCTCGTCGCGCAGGCGCCGCTCGACGACGTCCGGAAGAAGAAGCTCGCCGACCTCGCGACGCGGTTCTGGAAGGCGCGACCGAAGACGGCGTTCGAAGCGTGGGATCCGACGGCGCGCGAGGCGTTGATGGCCGAGGCTTCCGCCATGGGCCCGATCCCGGAGGGGTCGTGGCGCGCGGTCGCGGACCTCCTCTGGAAGCCCGCGGAGAAGCTCGGCCCGCGCGCCGGCGACGACGGCAAGTCGCTGGCGACGCCCTACGGCCCGGCGCGCTTCCTGATGAAGAGCGCGTCGGGAAAAGGGAAGCCCGTCCTCGTCGGCCTCCACGGCGGCGGCGAGGGCGCGGGCGACGCGAGCGAAGCGGCGGGCACGTGGACGCTCCCGCAGAGTTGGGGCTTCTACCCCCACGGCATCCGCCTGGTCCACGACACCTGGAACACGGTGCACGGCGAGCGGTTCATCCTCACGCTTCTCGAGATCGCGAAGGCGCGTCATCAGGCGGACCCGGACCGCGTCTACGTCGCCGGGTTCTCGATGGGCGGCACCGGGTCGTGGTTCATGGCCGGGCGACACCCGGACCTCTTCGCCGCGGCCGCGCCGTGCGCCGGCGTACTCATGGCGAAGCCGAAGAGCCAGGTGCTGCGGAAAGAGGACGTCGAAGATCTGCAGCACGGCTTGCTGCCGAACGTGCGCAACCTCGCGATGTGGTCGTTCATCGGCCTCGAAGACCGCAACTGCTACCCGGGGACGTTCCTCTACGTCGCTGACCGCATGGAGGAACTGAAGCGGCAGGACCCCGACGGATACGCGGGCTGGAACTTCAAAACGATCCCCGGCCTCGCGCACAAGTATCCGCCGGGGGAGCCGGGCCAGTGCTTCAAGTTCCTGGAGAAACAGCGGCGCGACACGTTCCCGAAGCGCCTGACGTGGGAGGTCGCGACCGATCCCTATCCGCTGCCGGACCCGGACGAGCCGACGCCGCGCATCGCCAAGCGACGCTTCTACTGGCTGGGGTGCGACCGGCCGATCGACCGACAGGTGGTCCGGGCCGCGCGGGAGGACAACGTCGTGACGCTTGAGACCGTCGGCCGGGACGGCGTGAAGGGCCTGACGGTGTTCCTCAATCCGCAGATGATCGATCCCGCCCGGGAGGTGGTCGTGCGGCACGGCGCGAAGGAGGTCTACCGCGGCCGCCCCGCGCCGGACGCCGCCGTCGTGCTCGACGCGATCGACGCGCGCTGCGAGGCCTCGATGATCTTCGACCGCCGCATCGATCTCTGAACTGGGAATGCCTGCCCGGCGAGGACCGCGGAGCGACGTGCCGAGGGGGCAGAGCCCCCGAGGACGCGGCCGCATCGTCGATCTCCGACCGAACGGCGGGAAGGCGGGCCGCCGCGTTCCCGTCCGAGGGCCGACTCGCGTCGGCCGCGACCGCTTGTAAGATCGGCGCTCCGTGCGTCGCACCGTCTCCCTGCGCGGCCGCCGCCGTCGGCCGCGACCCGAGGCCGCCGAGGCCGCGCCTGAAAACGAGATCGCCGCTCCGGCGACCGTCGCGCCGCCGACGCCCGAAGAGTTGCGGCGCCAGGCCGCCGTGCAGGAGCGGATCCAGGACCTCTGTCCCGAGGCGCCGCGGGTCATCGGTCGCCTGAGCCGCTTCGGGTTCCGCACGTACCTCTGCGGCGGCTCGGTGCGCGACCTCCTGCTCGGCCTGCGCCCGAAGGACTTCGACCTCGCGACGGACGCGACGCCGCGCCAGGTGAAGCGCACGTTCCGCAACAGCCGGATCATCGGCCGGCGCTTCCGGCTCGTGCAGATCACCTTCCCCGACAAGATCCTCGAAGTGTCGACGTTCCGCGGCGCGGGCGAGCCCGCGGGCGAAGGCGCCGACCTGCTGATCGTCCAGGACAACACCTTCGGGACGCCGGAGGAGGACGCGGTCCGCCGCGACTTCACCGTCAACGGGCTCTACTACGACCTCGAGGCGGGGCGCGTCATCGACTTCGTCGGCGGGCTCCGCGACCTCGAGCGGCGCGTCATCGAGACCATCGGCGACCCGTGGGTGCGCTTCCGCGAAGACCCGGTGCGGATGCTGCGTGCGGTGAAGTTCGCGAGCCGGCTCGGATTCCGGCTCGCGGACGACGTCTATCAGTCGATCCTCGACTGCCGCGACGAGCTGAAGAAGGCGGCGCCGGCGCGCGTGTACGAGGAGATCATCCGCCTCACCAACATGGGCGGGGCGTGCGACGCGCTGCGGCTCCTTTATCGAACCGGACTGCTCGCCGTGATCCTCCCCGAACTGGCGGCGGCGCTGGACGCGTTCGCGAAGCGCGAAGACCCCGAGGCGTGGACGGCGTACTGGGAGATGCTTCGCGGCCTCGACGCCGCGACGCGCGCAGGCGAAGTCCCGAGCAACGCGCGGCTGCTCGCCTTCGCGCTGTGGCCGCTCTTCGAGACCGAGATCGAAACCGGACAACCGGCGTCGACTCCCGACGAGCCGGAGGACGGCCTCGCGCCGATCGCGGGGCGGCTCCGCATGTCGCGCCGCGACGCGTATCTGGTGCGGCAGATCATGTACGCGCAGCGGCGCTTCTCTTCGAAGACGAAGGGGCGGCGCCGCAAGGGCTCGCCGCAGCAGCTCTCGCAGCGCGACTGGTTCGACGACGCGTGGTTCTTCTTCACGCTGCGCGCGCGCGCCTTCGGCCGCGACGACGAAGTCGCGGCGTACGAGTCGTCGCGCCGCGCCCGGGAGCCGGGCGCGGGCGGCGACGCGGCCTGACGCGCGCGCGCCGATTTCCGGCGCGCCGCGCGCCGGCGCTCCTTATGTCCGCGGGGACATCGCGCATTTCTGTCCCGCGACGTTTCGGCCGATAGGCGTTTCGTTCGAGGCGTAGGGCGTCGCCTTCGGGAGGTGCGTATTCCCACCGGGTCGACGCCGTGCGCCCAGCGCCTACGGAGAGGCAGTCATGAGGAAGTTCATCGCGGTCGCCCTTGCGCTCGCGTTCGCCGGGGTCGGCGGCGCGGCCACGTCGGTGCGACCGATGTCGCTTGAAGAGCTGGTGCGCGGTTCTGAGTGCGTCGTGCTCGCCGACGTGGAGAGCGTGTCGTCGCAGTGGGACGCCGAAGGCAGGATGATCTACACCTACGTCACCCTGAAGGTGGCGGAGTGCTGGAAGGGCGCGCCGGCGCAGACCGTCGTGGTCCGCGTCCCCGGCGGGCAGGTCGGCGACGTGCGCGTGCGCGTCAGCGAGTCTCCGGTGTTCCTGGCGGGCGAGCGCGTCGCGGCGTTCCTTCGCAGCCGGAACGGCGCGACGGAGGTCACCGGGTGGTTCCGCGGCAAGCTGACGGTGACGGGCTCCGAGGTGCGCGAGATGCGCAACAAGACCCTCGGGCAGCTCCGCGCCGACGTCCAGGCTCTGGCCAACTGAGGAGTCGACCCATGAACTCGCTTCGATTCTTCGGTCGGGCTTCGGTCCCGGTCTTCGCGGTCGTCATGGCGACGACCCTCGTCCTCGGCGAGCGCGAGACGGTCGCGGCTTACACGCACACCGGCGTGCAGTGGAGCGGCTCGTCGGCGCCGTATCACATCAACGCCAACTTCATCGACGCGTCGGCCGGCACGTCGGCCGATCAGATCGCCGCGATCCAGGCGGGCGCGAACGCGTGGGCGCAGCAGGCCGCGCTTCCGTTCTCCTTCAGCTATCAGGGCACGACGCCTCTGGCGCTGACGGCCTTCGACGGAACCAACTCGGTGTACTACTCGCACACCGACGGCAACGGCGCGCTCGCGGTGTGCACGTACTTCTCGATCGGCGGGCAGACGATGCAGTTCGACATCGAGTTCTACGACCGCTGGGACGGCGGGACGTACGACTTCGTGTGGGCGCACACGCCGACGCCGACGCAGTTCGACATCCAGTCGGTGGCGGCGCACGAGTTCGGTCACGCGCTCGGGCTCGACCACAGCGCCGTCGCCGCGGCGACGATGTATCCGTCGGTCGCGCCCGGCACGACCGCCAACCGCACGCTGCACGCCGACGACGTCGCCGGCGCCCAGGCGCTCTACGGCGCGTCGGCGCCGACCTTCGCGTCGATCACGCCGAGCACGGGCTTCGCTGCGGGCGGCCAGACCGTGACGATCACCGGCACGAACTTCACCGAGAACCAGCTCTTCGTGTTCTTCGCCGGCCAGCCGGCGGGGTCGCCGACCTGGGTCAGCGGCACGCAGATGACCTGCGTCGTCCCGCCCGCCTACGCGGCGGTGGGGCCGGTGACGGTGACCGTGTGCTCGTCGGGACTGTGCGCGGACGCGCTCGGCGCGTTCACCTACGAGACCGTGCGCTGCAACAACCCGACGCCCTCCATGGGCGGCGTGACGCGCATCGACTTCTCGGCGCCGGTTTTCGCGAACGCCGACTACCTCGGCCTGATCTCGCTGGGGACCGCGGGCATCGTGATGTCGGACTACCTCGATCCGTCCGACGGCCGCGTCGTCCCGCTGTCCTACGACGAGATCTTCGAGGCGCCGTTCGACGGCGGCTGGGGCTACCTCTGGAATTTCGGCGGCACCCTCAGCGCGTTCGGCGCGGCCTACGGCTACATGCAGATCCCGAACGAGCCGGCCCTGTCCGGCCTCCAGGTGCACTTCTCGCTGGGAACTTTCGACGCGAACGCCGTCTCGGGCGTGTCGCACATCGGAAATCGCGCGACGCTCACGATCCAGTAAGGGTCGGACGACCGCGCCGCGCGGTCGGAACGGGGCGCCGCCCGGCGCCCCGCCCCCTCCTCTCCGCATCCGCGCTCGCGGGGCCCGGCCGAAAGGCCGGGCCCCGTTTTTCGTTTCGGACCGCGCCGCCGACGCCGGGTCGGCCGGACGGCGCCACTTTCTCGCCGACGGGCGCGCTTCCCCTCGACGGAGTACGGCGGCGACGCCCGCGCTCCGTCGATCGCAAGCCTTCCACGGCTGCGCGGGGGGTATTCCGCGCACGAACAGGGAAACACGTGGAAGTCGCCAGGGGCGGCCCTTCGGGGCCGCCCCGTTTTTTCGTCGCCTCGACGCCGGGCCGATGCCGCCCGACGAGCCCGTGGCCGCGATCAGGGCCGTCTCGAGGGGCGCGGGAGACGTCGACGAACCGAGCGGCCTTCGGCCCCGCGTCGTCGACGGCGGCCGTTAGAACCCGTCATGCTCGACGCGGTCCTCGGCACGTCGCGGCTTTACCTCGCCCATCTGCGGCGGCTCACCGACGACCTTTCGGAGGAGGCGCTGACGCAGGCGCCGGCCGGGGCGCCGCCTAACGGCGCGTGGACGCTGGGGCACGTCGCATATTCGTTCCAGGCGCTCGGCGAAGAGCTGGGGCTCCCGCCGTGGTTGCCTCCGACGTTTCGCGACGCCTTCGCGCCGGGATCGCGGGCGGCGGCGGCGGGCGGTCCGGCGCCCGCGATCGCCGACGTGCGTGCGGCCCTGGAGGACGGCGCGCGTCGCACGGCCGAGCGCATGCGCGCCCTCGGGCCGGCGGGACTCGCCGCGCCGCTGCCCGACGCCCGGTTCCGCGATCGATTGCCGACCGTCGGTCACTGCGCGGCCTATGTGCTCTGCTGCCACCTCGCGACACACGTCGCCCTCGCGGCCGCATGGCGCCGCGCCGCGGGTTATCCGGCGGCCGGCGACGCCCTGCTCGGCTGACGCGTCGTCGGATCAGCGCCGTCCGCGGAAACGGCTTCCGCCACCGCCGCCCCCGCCGAAGCGCCCGCGCCCGCCGCCCGGGCGACTCGAGCCGGGACCGCCGGGCGCGGGGCCGCGTCCGGTCGACGGACGCCCGTCGCCGGGCCTCCCGCCGCGCCGGTCGCCGCCGAAGGTCGACGGTCCGCCGCCGTCGCCGCGGCGCGGGCCGTCCCGACGATCGATAGGCCCGGGGCCGCGTCGTCCCGCGGGCCCGCCGCGCGGCGGACCGCCGTGCGGGGTGCGCCGATCCCCGGCGCGCGCCGCCGCGGCGCCGCCCGCCGAAGGGCGTCGACCGTGGTTCTCCCGGCCGCGGCCGTCGCCTGTGGGTCCGACGCCGAATCCGAAGGCGTCGCGGGCGCGCGGCGGGCGCTCCTCGCGGCCGCGCGTGCGATCCTCGCCCCGCGCGGGACCCTTGTCGCCGCGCCGGACGCGTTCGTCGCGCGGCGTCGACGGCGCCGCTTCGCGGCCGGCCGCCGCGGAGCGCTTCGGCTTCATGTCCGTGCCGGTCGCGCGGTAGTCGAAATCGGGGAGCGTCACGCGCGGCACGGCTTTCCCCGTCGCCTTCTCGATGTCGCGGAAGTCGCGCTCCTCTTCCGGCGAAACGAAGGTGATCGCGGTGCCCGTCGCTTCGGCGCGGCCGGTGCGGCCCACGCGGTGGACGTAGTCCTCCGGCACCATCGGCACGTCGTAGTTGACGACGTGGCTCAGCGCCTCGACGTCGATGCCGCGCTGTGCGATGTCGGTCGCCACCAGCACGCGGATGCGGCCGGCTTTGAACCCTTCCAGCGCCTTTTCGCGTTGCGCCTGGGAGCGGTTGCCGTGGATGCGCGCGCAGGAGACGCCGGAGTCTTCGAGGAACTCCGCGAGCCGGTTGGCGCGCTGCTTCGTCCGCGTGAAGACGATGGCGTTCCGGACGTCGGGGTTGGCGAGGAGCGCGAGGAGCAAGGCCGACTTGCGGTGACCGGGCACCGGGTACGCCGCCTGGGCGATGGTGGCCGCCGGAAGGGCGCGGCGCTGCAGATCGACCGACACCGGCGCCTTCAGCATCTCGTGCGCCAGCTCGAGGATGGGCTTCGGCATGGTCGCCGAGAAGAAGAGCGTCTGCCGCCGCGTCGGAAGGCGCTTCAGGATCCGCCGGATGTCGGGGAGGAAGCCCATGTCGAGCATGCGGTCGGCTTCGTCGAGGATGAGCGTCTCGAGTTTGTCCAGCTTCGCGTATGGGAAGCGGAAATGGTCGAGCAGCCGCCCGGGCGTCGCGGCGATGACGTCGACGCCGGATCGGAGCGCATGCTCCTGCGGCCCCATGCCGACGCCGCCGTAGATCGCGGCGGCGGTGAGCGGGGTGTGGACGGCGAGTTCGGAGACGTGCTCCGCGACCTGCGCGGCGAGCTCGCGGGTCGGCGTGAGGATCAGCACGCGGGTGCCGCCGCGGGGCCTCGCCGCGAGACGGTGCAGCACGGGAAGCGCGAAGGCCGCCGTCTTGCCGCTGCCCGTCGCGGCGCAGGCGAGCACGTCTTTGCCCAGCATGGCGGCCGGAATCGCCTCCTGCTGGATCGGGGTGGGGTGGAGGAAGCCGAGCTCTTTGACGGCGCCGAGGAGCTCGGGACGCAGGCCGAAGTGGGTGAAGTCCATAGGCGGGGTCGCGAGGATCGAGCCTACGTGATTTCCAGGTGAAGGCCGGGCGCGGCGACCGGCGGACGAGTGCGCGCGCGGCACGGCGCCGCGCCCGATCCTCTCGCCGCCTCGAAGCGGCGTCCGCGTCCGCGGTTCCGCGCCGCGGGCGGAAAATCGCGACGCGCGGAACGCACGTTCGACGCGCCGGGACGTCGATAAACGCGCTGCGCCGCCGAATCGGCGCGGTCCTCCGTTTTTTCGGGGACGCCGGGACGCGTGCGGTTACCGTCCCGCGCCCCGTTCGTGGACGCGACGCCGAAAGCGCGTCCGGCATCGGTTCGCACCGCACCACCCGGCGGGGCGAGCGTCGTTCGGCTCCGAGATCGCCATTTGACCACCCTCGTCGCAGGGCGCCGTCCTCGTGCGGACGCCGTCCTTTCCGTTCCGGCCGCCGCCGAGCCCGCGCCCGTTCTCGACGCCTCGATCCCGCCGCCGTGGAAGCGCAGCTGGCTCTACTGCGCCGAAGGCGAACGCCGCACGTTCCTGTGGATCGCGCTCATCCACGTGCTCGCGGCCGTCGGCCTCGTGCTGTTTCCCGCGCCGGGCTGGGGCCTCGTCGGCCTGGCGTACGGCGTCTTCTGGCTCGGCGGCCTCGGCACGACCGTCGCCTACCACCGGGCCCTCGCCCATCGCGCGGTGAAGCTCCACCCGATCGTGGAGATGCCGCTGACGTTCTTCGCGCTGTTCAACGGCTCGGGGACCCCCGCCACCTGGACGGCGAATCACCGCCGCCACCACGCCTACGCCGAGAAGGAAGGCGACCTTTCCAGCCCGCGCCTCGGCGGATTCTGGTGGGCGCACCTACGCTGGCTGTGGCAGATCCCCCAGACGTCGATCGCGCGCTGGGCGCCCGACCTTCAGCGCGGCCGCTACCGGTTTTTCAGCGCGTGGCAGCTCCCGCTCCTCGCGGTCTCGCTCTGCCTCGGCGCGCCGTTCGGCTGGGCCGCGTTCTTCTGGCTCGGCCCGATCCGCCTCGTCTTCGCGCTGCACGCGCAGTGCGTCACCAACTCTCTCGCGCACATGAAGCGCGACGCGGCGCCGGGCGAAGACTCCAGCGTCAACGCCGCCTGGCTGGCGCCGATCCAGGCGCTGCAGGGCGAGAACTGGCACGGCAACCACCACGCCGCGCCGTGGTGCGCGCGGCTCGGGTTGACGTGGAAGCAGATCGACATCGGCTGGTGGTTCATCACCGGCTGCGAAGCCCTCGGCCTCGCGACGCACGTCCGCCGGCCGAAGCGGACGACGCCCGCGCCGGCGGCCGCGGCGTAACGCCCGCCGCCGCGTTCCGTCCTCCGCATCGGCGTCCGTCGCGGACGGCGCCGTAAGTTCCCGGCCATGACCCCGTCGACGGCAGGCGCGGCGGACGCGGCGTCCGAAGACGCCGTCGTCGCCGCCTTCGAGCGCTGGTTCGAAGCGATCGACTCCGGCCGCTCGCCGTCGTTCGACGAGGCCGCGCAGGGCGACCCCGCCGTCGCGAAGGCCCTCGAAGGTCTCCTCTCCCGCAACGGCGCCGTGGTCGACCGCCTCGTCGCCGCACCCGCGCCCGACGCCCCGTCGCGGCCGCGCCCGGAGCGCCTCGGCGATTTCCGGATCCTTTCCCTCATCGGCGAAGGCGCCGGAGGCGCGGTGTACCTCGCCCGGCAGGAGTCGCTCGACCGCCTCGCGGCGGTGAAGGTTCTCGGCGACGGCGTCGCCGCGTCGCCGGAGGCGCGGGCGCGTTTCCGCCGCGAGGCGGAGCTTGCGGCGCAGATCTCCCATCACCATGTGGCGCCGGTCTACGCGGTCGGCGAAGAGGGCGGGCGGGCGTACATCGCGATGAAGTGGCTCACCGGGCCGCCCCTCGACGCCCTCGCGACGCCGGTCCCTCCCCGCGAGGTCGCGCGCATCGGCGCGGCCGTCGCCCGCGCGCTGCACGAGGCTCACCTCGCGGGCATCGTGCACCGCGACGTGAAGCCGGCGAACATCCTGCTCGACGCCGGCTCGCCGACGGTGGTGGACTTCGGCCTCGCGCGCGCCGCCGACGACCCGCGCCTCACCCGCGGCGACGTCGTGCCCGGCACGCTGCTCTACGTCGCGCCGGAGCTGCTCGGCGGGGAGCGGCGCGACGCCGACGCCCGGAGCGACGTGTACTCCCTCGGCGCGACGCTCTACGAGCTCGCCGTCGGCGCGCCGCCGTTCGTCGGAGAGAGTCCGTCCGCAACCGTGGCGAAGATCCTCGGCGGCCGGCCGCGTCCGCCGACGGAGATCGGCGCCCGCGACCTCGAGGTCGTGCTGCTCCGCGCCCTCGACCGCGACCCCGCCCGGCGCTTCCCGGACGCCGCGGCTTTCGCCGACGATCTCGAGCGCTTTCTGCGTGACGAACCGGTGCGGTCGCGGCGCGCGTCGGCGCTCGAGCGCGCCTGGCGGGCGGCGCGCCGCCGACCCCGCGTCGCGGCGGCGGCCGCGCTCTCCCTCGCGACCGCGCTCGGCGCCGCGGGACTCGTTGCCGACGAACGCCGTCGCGACGCGCTCGAACTCGAGCGGGACCTGGTCGCCGCCGACCGGGCGTGGAGCGAAGGACGGCTCGACGGCGCCCGCACGCTCGCCGAAAAGCACGTCGACGCTCCGCGGGCGCGCGCGCTGCTCGCCGCGCTCGACGCGGAGCGACGCCTCGCGGAAGGCCTCGATCGGCTGCAGGACCACGTGGGCGTGCGCACGCTCGCCGCGCTGGCGGCGCACGAGCGCGCCTTCGAGGACCTCGCCCGCGGCCCGGTGCGGACGCCGCGCATCGCGCGCATGGCCGCCGCGACGGCGGCCTACTTTCGGGGCGACCGCGCCTCCGCCGAGGCTCACGCCGCCGCCGCCGAATCGCTGCCCGCGCCCGACGGCGGCCCCGGATACGACGTCGACGTCCTGCGGGCCGTGCTCGACCGCCGCGCGCCGCCGCCCGCGCCCGCGCGCTTCGACCGACCGTCGGACGCCGTGACGGCGGCGATCGTCATTCAGCGCTCGGACCGGCCGGACGACGAGCGCGAGGCGGTGCTCGCCGCCGCGGCGGCGGCCGCCCCCTTCGATCCGCGGCAGAAGTTCGCGTCGGCGTGGGAGCCGGTGCGGCGCGGACGGCCGGCGGAGGCCGAAGCGCGGCTTAAGGCGTGCCTCGACGCGTCGACCATCCGACGTCTTTCGACGCGCAGCCTCGCCTGGGTGCGCCTCGTCCTCGGCGACCTCGACGGCGCCGACGCCGCGCTGGCCCTCGCGCGCGACGGCGGGGCCGACGTGCACGTGGAACTGCTCGCCGTCGAGTTGAAACGTCGGCGCGGCGACGTCGACGGCGCGCGGCGCGACCTCGAGCGCCTGCTCCGGGGACCGGGGGGCGCGGACGCGGACGTGCTGCTGAAGGCCGTCGACCACGCCGCGGCGGAGCGGCGTTTCGACGACGCCGAAGCGTGGGTCGCGCGGGCCGAAACGGCGGTACAGCATCCGTGGGAGCGCGAGCGGTGCGCCGTCGCCCGGCTGATGCTGGCGGCGGCGCGCGCCGCGACGTCGCCCGGCCCGGATCCCGCCGGTCTCGCGGCTCTCGAGGCCGCGGCGGCGCGGCTCGCCGACGAGGCGAAGCACGACGCGCATCGCGCCCGCGCGCGCTGGGCGACGGCTTTCGCGCGGCGGGCGGCCGGCGATTCCGCGGCCGCCTACGACGCGCTGCGCGACGCGATCCGCCTCGCGCCGACCGATCCGGCGCCGCAGCTCTCGCTGGCCTGCTGGCGCTTCGACGACGCCGAAGACGGGCGCGTCGCGGACGCCGACGCCGCGTACGCCGAGGCGATCCGCGCCGCCGACGCGGCGGCCGCCGAAGGTCGGCACTCCGCGGTCGCGTCGGAGGCCGACGTCTCGCTCGCGCTCAGGGTCGGCGCGTTCGCGCGGATGCGCGCCGGCGACGCGTCCGGAGCGCGCGCCGCCGTCGAGCGCTGGACGGCGCGCTTCGCGGCGACGGCCGACCCGGCCGAACGCGACCAGGTCGATCGGTTGCGCCTCGAACTCGTCGACGAGTGAGCGGCGCCGCGCCTACTGCGCCGTCACGTACCGCCACGGCCGCCCGACGCCGGACACGGCGCCGCAGGCGGTGCCGACTTCGCGGATCTCGACGACCGTTCCCTGCGTGATCGCCGACGGCAGCGCGCAACGCACCTCGCCGGGGACGGCGCCCGGAAGCAGGTCGACCACCCACGTCCCCGTCGAGCAGCGGAGCTTCACGTACCAGCCCGGCGCAAGAAGCCCGCCCATCGTCGCGGTGAAGTCGCCGCCGGCGACCGCGGTCGGCGTCTCCGAGGCGCCGTTGGTGAGGCTCTGCACGCCGCTCGGCAGGCGGAGGTTGTAGGTGATGCACACCGGGTTCCCGAAGCGGATCCGCGGCTCGCTGCTCGAGGGGATGGACGGCAGGACGGCGACGGTCGAGATCGCGGACGCGCCGAAGCCGCCGAGGGGGTAGGCGGTATCGCCCATCTGCGGGTCGCAGATGCCGACGGGCTGGAGACAGAGCTGGAGCGGCATCACGTCGCCCGCCTCGAGCGGCTCCGGGTTGTGCTGGTTCCAGGCGTCGACCAGTTCCGTGGCGAGGTCGAGCATCGTCTTGCCCGTGAACATCTGCGAAATGCACGCCCACGCCCAGCGCGACTTGGAGAACCAGACCTTGTTGTCCCAGTCGACGTTCTCCGGGACGAGCGACTCGTCGCCGACGTCGACTGCGGTCGCCAGCACTTCGTTCATGAACGCCTGCCACCCGAGGTACGGCGCGACGGCGGGCCAGGTCGGGTAATCGCGGAACTGCCACCGGGACGCGCCGGCGGACGGATAGACCCCGCCCGTCGGAGCGCCGTCGAGGATCATCTGCATGTAGTCGCGGGCGTCGTCGTAGGGCGCGACGAACGCCGGGAACAGAACCTGCGCGACGGCGGCCGGAGCGAGCAGGATCTGCTTGCCGTCGTCGATATGCGTCGGAGGAAGGACCGCGTCGACCGACGACCACGCGTTGAAGAGCGCGACGGCGTCTTCGGCGTGGTACGGCGCGTTCGGGTCGACCTGGTCCGCGGGGATCGAAGGGTTCGAAATCCAAGGCGGGACGAACGTCGGGGGGACGAGCGCCGCCCAGTCGGTGCAGAACGCGATGAACGCCGAAGGCGTCGCGGCGACCGCGGAGGCGCCGCCGAAGTGCGCCATCAGCGCGTCCATGTTGAATTGCAGGCGGGCGATCGGAAGCCACCAGCATCCCGGCGGTCCGGTGACGTCGAGGGCGAAGACGTCGCCGTCGGCGGGACCGAACGGCTCCACGGCGGCCTCGAGCGCGACCGCGTCGGACGGGGACGTCGTGGCGCGGGACGCGACGGGAAAGCCGACCGGCGCGCGCGCGGGGCGGGAGGCGA
>DASPNK010000314.1:0-4356 GCA_035626575.1 Planctomycetota bacterium
GGCCGGTCGCACGGGCCCAGGCGTCGACGCTCGGCCCGGAGTCGGGCTCGGGGCGGCGTCCGCCGACGCGGGCGCCGCCGAGGGCGCGGCCGCGCGCCGGTCCGACGCCGGGCCGGAGGCTTCCGGCTCGGGGGAGAACGCGGGCGTCGCGGGGCGCGGCGCCGTCGACGCGCGCTCCGCAATCTCCCGCTTCCGCGCGGCCTCCCGGTCGGCGTCGAGGTACGCGAGCGTCGCCTGAAGTCCGATCGCCAGCGCGACGACGGTCGCGAGCGCCGCCGTCGCGGCTTTCAGCACGCGCGCCGTCGCGCCCCCGCCGCGGCGGACAGCCGGCGCGAGCGTCGCGGCGCGCGGCGCCGCGCCCGCGAGGATCGCGCCCGCCTGCAGCGCGTCGGGCGTCGGCACGGGCTCGCTCAGGTTGACGAGTTTCTCGAGGAAGTTCCGGGCGAAGCGCTCCGTCGCGAGGTCCGCGTCGGCGGCCGCCCCGCCGCTCCGACGATGCAGCTCGGTCGCCACGTTCCGATAGGCGATGCGCACGCACGCCTGCACGTAATCCGGATCGAAGCCCGCCACGACGACGCAGGGCCCGGCCGTCATGAGGTAGTTGACGGTCTCGAGCATCGCCGCCGCTTCCGGCGGCTCGCACCGGTCGAGGTCGTCGATGAAAACGACGAGCTTCTGATCCTTCCCGAGGCGCCCGAGAACGTCTCGGAACTCCGCGGCGAAGGCGACGCGGAACTCCGCGTCGGCGGGCGCGCCCGCGTCGCGGCGCAGCTTCTTGAACAGCTCGGCGGGATGCAGTCCGAACGTCTGAAGCCCGCGCACCGTCGGCACCGCCCCGGAAAAGAACGCGAGGCCCAGCGGAACCAGCGCGGCGAGGCGGTCCCACCACGGCGACTCCGGCGACGTGGCGCCCAGGCCGAGGGCCGCCAGCGTCTCCGGAATTCCGCGCGCCGCGATGAGCGTGATCGAAGCCGCGAAGAGCGCGATCACCGCGAGCGTGCCGGCGGGACTCTCCCGAAGCCTGCGCCCGAAGCGCGCCGCGAGAAGCCCGAGCCGGAATTTCGGGCCGCGGAAGTCCCGGAGGTCCCACGCGGGGATGAACGCCGCCTTCCGGACGTGGGCGTACAGCGCGCGCAGCAGATTCGATTCGCTGCGGTGGTGCCACGCGTTGAACCAGACCACGGGGCAGAGCTTGGACTCCAGCTCCGCCCGCAGCAGGTTCATCAGCGAACTCTTCCCGCTCCCCCACTTCCCTTCGATCGCGATCGAGAGCGGCCCCTTCGTGGCGCGGTTGCGGATGAAGTCGCCGAGCTTCGTCGCGAGCTCGCCGAGCCCGACGGCGTCGAAGTCCCCCGGCTCCAGAGGGCGGTCGGTGGAGCCGTGGTCGGAGACGCCGACTCGTCGCCGCGCGTCGCCGCGGGCGTCGCCGCCTCTGCGGAACTGCGTCGCGAGCGCGCCGACCGCCGCCGCCAGCGCGACGTAGAGCCACGGCGGCGGGGCCTTGCGAGGCGCGCCGTCGAACGACGCCGCCCGGACGGAGGCGCCGTCGAGGGGGCGCAACGTGAATCGTCCGGTGTCCGCGTCGACGTCCCACAGCGCGGCGAACGCGCCGTCGAGGTCGGCGGCGTCGCGAGACGCGCGGCTCCGCGCGGTGCGCGCCTGCCACGTCGCGCCGCCGTCGGTCGAGCGCGCCAGCCCGCCGCAGAGGGTGGCGGCCACGAAACCGCCGTCGGCGGCGGCGACGATTTCCGCGAGCGGCGCCGCGCCCGCCGACCGCCACGCGCCCGCCGTCGACCGGGTCCAGACGACGCCGACGTCGTCCACGACGAGCGCCGACTCCGACGCCGGGCCCGCGCCCCGGACGATCGGGCCGCGGCCGGGCGGACCGTCCGCCCGCCGCCCCGGCCGCACGACGTCGTGCAGAGCGCTCAGCTCGGGCGCCCCGGTGCGACCGGCGGACCCGCCCGACGGGGTCGACGTCGCCAGCGTGCCGTCGCGCCGCACCGCGCGCACCACGACGCCGAGCGGATGGCTCTCGGTGCGCACGTACTCGAAGCCGGCCCCCCGGGCGACGTCGGCCTCGACGGCGCCGTCGACCCGCACCACCACGCACCACGTGCCGACGCCGTCGCCGACGACCTGAAGCGTCTTGAACGATGCGGGCGGACGCGCCGCGGCGTTCGGGACGGACTTCGCCTGATCCTTGAAGGAGGGTCGGCGCGCACGGCGCTCCTGCCACCCTGCGTTCCAACGCGTCCAGCTGCGACCGCCGTCGCGCGTGCAGACCAGCTCGGCGCCCGACCGCCCCATGCCGGCGCCGTCGGCGCCGAAGGCGACTTCGTCGAAGTCGATCCCGTTATCGCCGAGCAAACGCCACGTCCGGCCGCCGTCTTCGGTGAGCAGCGACGTGGCGCGGCCGTCGGAGTCTCGAAACGAGACGACGCCGGTCGCCGCGTCGGAGAACGCGAGGAGGAACGGCGGCCCGTAACGATCCAGGAAGCGGCGCGCGTCGTTCGACGGGTCCTTCGCCTCGACCAGCCGCCAGGTCGCCCCGTGATCGTCGGAGACGGCGACGTCCGCGGCGCGGCTCATGGCGAAGAGTCGCGCGCCGTCGCCGGCCCGGGCGAGCAGCGGGGCGCCGCCGTGCAGCTTGAGGAGCCGCGACGGCGCGTCGGTCTCCAGCGGTTGCAGCCACCACGCGAGCGACGGCGGCGACGCGGCCGCCCACACGTCGTCCCGCGGAGGCGCGTCGAGGGCGACGAGCGTCGCGACCGCCGAAATGACGACGGCGGCCGCGGCGGTCGCGAGGCGGCGCATGCCGACGCGCGCCGTCCACGACGCGGACGGCGCAGCACGCCTTCCGACGTCGCCGCCTACGGGCGCGCCGCGCGGGCCGCCCGGGATTTCACCGCCGACGTTCTGCACGGCGTTCCTCTAAGCGCGCCCCTCGCCGCCGGAGTGACGGGCTCGAGGGGCCGCGGGCCGCGGGAGCGGTCCGCGCCCTGCTTCGCCGGGCTCCCGCCGCGCCGAGCGCGGCGTCGACCGCGAACGGGTGGCGGTCAGCCGTGGACGCGGCGCTGCAGGGACGGGTGGCGGATGATCTGCCCGTCGACGCAGTAGACGACGTCTTCGGCGATGTTCGTCGCGAGGTCGGCGACGCGCTCGAGGTTCTTCAGCACCGCGATCATGTCGAGCCCGGCGGGGATTTCCGCCGGTTCGGCCATCAGCCGGCGCTCGATGTTCTCGCACAGGCGTCGGTAGAGCGCGTCGACGTGGGCGTCGGAACGGCAGACCTCCAGCGCCTTCTCCTTGTCCATTTCGACGAGCGCGTCGAGCGCCTTGCGCAGCATCTCCATGCACCGCTCGGCCATGTCGTGGAACCCGCTGCGGACGGACGGCACGGCGCGGTCGGCGAGGCGGATCGCCCGCTCCGCGACGTTGACGGCCTGGTCGGCGGTGCGCTCCAGATCGTTGTTGATCTTCAGCACCGCGGCGACGAACCGCAGATTGAGCGCCACCGGCTGGTGCAGCGCCAGCGTCTTCAGGCACTCCTCTTCGATCTCGATCTCGGCGGCGTCGACGGCGGCGTCGCGGTCGATGACGCGCCGCGCCCGCGCCGCGTCGCGCTCGTCCACGGCGGCGACGGCGTCGCGGAGCATCTCCTCGACGATCGCCCCCGTCGACAGCACGCGCTTCTTCAGAGCCGTGATTTCGCGTTCGAGGTGCTTCATGGCGCGGCCTTTGTCGCTCGACGGAAGAGCGCCCGACGGAAACCCTCCGTCGGGCGCGGTCGATCTCTCCGGAACTCCGCCGGCGCCGTCGGTCGTCGGGCGATCGCCCGACGACCGGGAAGGAGGCGCCGGTCAGAAGATGATCTGGAACTGCAGCCGGAGGCGGTACTCGTCCTCGGCGTTTCCGCTGAAGAACCGGTTCTCCACGCGGCCGAAATCCAGCTGGGCCTTCAGACTGTGGTCGTTCCAGAAGTAGCCGAGGACGATCAGGTACTCGCGCGCCGCGGTCTGCCCTGCGGACGCGACGACGTTGCTCCAGTCGACCTCGGCGTAGCGGAACGCGATTTCGAAGGTCTGCGGCACGATCATGTAGCCCGCCTGCGCGAACCAGCCGTCGAGCTCCATGTCGAACGGCGCCGCTCCGGCCGGATCGGTCTCGCGGTAGTGGTATTCGCCGCTCAGCGTGAAGCCGTGCCACATGGCCGCGAGGTCGACGCCGACCGACCACGCGTCGTCGTTCGCCGCCGTGCGCCCGTCGTTCTGGTGGTACCAGGCGTTGACGCCCAACGCGGCGCGCAGCGCGCCGCGATCCTCTTCGGCGCGGAGATCCGACTCGGAGTACGGA
>DASPNK010000315.1:0-7745 GCA_035626575.1 Planctomycetota bacterium
GACGGCCGTCGGGCCGAAAATAAAGGAAGAGGCCTTTGCCTTTATCAGCGCGCCGCGGTAATCACTTGCCTTTATTAAGGCGAGGAGCCGCAGATGGAACGCGGGGCGACCGGAACATGGACCCACCGCACGGACGCCGCCGGCGTCGCCTATAAGTCGTTCGCTCCTTTTCCGTTGCCTCCTGTGCCGCCGCCGGCGACGGACGGCCCTTGGCGCGCGTTGGCGGACGAGGCCCTGATCGCGGTCGCTCGTCTCGACAGCGTCTCCATGCTCCTGCCGGACGCCTCCCACCTGCTCTACGCGTACGTTCGGAAAGAAGCGGTTCTGTCGTCGCAGATCGAGGGGACGCAGTCGTCCTTGTCGGATCTGCTGCTCTTCGAGAACGACGCCGCTCCCGGAGTCCCCGTCGAAGACGTGCGCGAAGTGTCCTGCTACGTCGCGGCCGCGGAACACGGCGTCAAGCTCCTTCGCGAAGGAATTCCGCTTTCGCGCCGGCTGCTGTGCGACGTGCATCGGACGCTCATGTCTTCAGGGCGCGGCACCGGTAAGGCGCCCGGCGAATTCCGCAGATCGCCGGTGTGGCTCGGCGGCCCGCGTCCGGACCTCGCGATCTTCGTCCACCCCATGCCACCGAGCTCTCGGATCACTTCGGTTCGCTTGAGCGCTTCCTCCATGACGCCGACGTTCGAACGCCTGCTTTGGTCAAGGCGGCGCTGGCGCACGCGCAGTTCGAGACCCGTTCCTCGACGGAAACGGCCGCCTCGGTCGTCTCCTTGTCACGTTCGTCCTTTGCGCGGAAGGCGTTCTGGCGGAACCCCTCCTGTATCTCAGCCTCTACCTCAAGCGGCGCCGAAGCGACTACTATGCGGCGCTGCAGCGCATCCGCACGCACGGCGATTGGGAGAGCTGGCTGGAGTTCTTCTGTCTGGGCGTGCGCGACGTCGGACGCGCCGCCTTCGACGCCGCCAAGGCGCTCGCACGGCTCTTCGACGACGACCGCCGACGGCTTCGGGACCTTGGGCGAGGCGCGGGCTCCGCGCTGCGCGTCCATGAGGCGTTCTGCCGGAAGCCCGTCATGACCGCCGCGGCCGTCGTGCGCGCGACGGGCTTGTCGTTACCGGCCGTCAATCATGCGACCGAGGCGTTGCAGCGATTGAACGTCGTGCGAGAGCTCTCCGGAAAGCGCCGCAACCGCGTCTTCGCCTACGGCGCGTATCTCGACGCCCTCGAAGAAGCCTGAGCGCTCGCGCGGCGCCCCCGGCTGCGGCTCGACCTCGGCGTCGAACGGCTCGGCGCGAAAACCAAACCGGACGGTTGTGCATCCGACGGCGCAGCTCTATGCTCAACCCGATGGTTTTAGATAGGTCTCCCGCCCTCGATCGCGTCTTCCGCGCGCTCGCGCACCCCGCGCGGCGCGCGATCCTCCGCAACCTGACCGACTCCGAGCGCAACCTCAGCGAGCTGTCGGCGCCGCTGAAGATGTCGTTCCCGGCCGCGTCGAAGCACGTCCGCGTCCTCGAGCGGGCGAAGCTGGTGCGGCGGCGCGTCGTCGGCCGCGAACATCTCTGCCGGATCGACGCGGCGCCGCTCAAAAACGTCGCGGAATGGACCGAGGGATACCGGAGCGTCTGGGAGCGGAACTTCGAAGCGCTCGACGCGTTGCTGGACGAGATGAAGGGGACTGCGGCGGCGGCGCCGCGCCGCGGCCGTTCGCGACCGGAGACCGGTCGCCGGGCGCGCGGGAAAGGGTTTTCGCCATGAGCACGAAGGGTGCGTTCAAGCTAGCGGCGTCGGGCGATCGCGACATCGTGATCACGCGCGAGTTCGCGGCGCCGAGGCGCCTCGTGGGGGACGCGTGGACCAGGCCTGAGCTGCTGAAGCGCTGGCTCCTCGGCCCTCCGGGGTGGGCGCTCGTCGTCTGCGACGTCGACCTCCGCGCGGGCGGGCGCTACCGCTACGAGTGGAAGCACGCCGACGGAAGGACGATGGGGATGGGCGGCGAGCTGACGGGAATCGTGCCGCCGGAGCGGATCGTGGCCACCGAGACGTTCGACGAGCCCTGGTATCCCGGCGGAATGGTCGGAACCGTGCAGTTCACGGAGCGCGGCGGCCGCACCACGTTGACTCAGACGCTGCGGTACGACACGAAGGAGGCGCGCGACGCCGTGCTGAAGTCGCCGATGGAGGCGGGCGTGGCGATGAGCTACGAGCGCCTCGCGGGGATCGTCGAAGGCGACGGCGCGCAGGGCTCGCGGTAAGAACCGGGGCGGATCGATGCCGTCGAAGTCGCGCGGAGCGGTTCGGAGCGAGGGAACTCAGGCCGGCGGGACGCGGAAGCGCCCCGCCGCGCTTCAGGCGCCGGCGCCGAAGCAACGTCGGAGCGCGCCGACGTCCGGCGATGTCGGCGCACGGCTCTCCGACGCGCTGGCGGCCCTCGAGCGGCTCGCTTCGCAGAAGACGCGCGACGGAATGGCGCGCTACGCGATCCCCGCCGACAAGGCGCTCGGCGTCGCCGTGGGCGATCTGCGGCGCCTCGCGAAGTCGATCGGACGCGATCCCGCGCTCGCCGCCGCGTTGTGGGAGACCGACGTCTACGAAGCTCGCATGCTCGCGTGTTTCGTGGACGACTCGGAAGCGGTCACGCCGGCGCAGATGAAGCGTTGGGCGTCCGGGTTCGACAGTTGGGCGATCTGCGACACGGCGTGCTTCCACCTGTTCGACCGCACCGCGCAGGCCTTCGAGATGGTCGACTTCTGGGCCGGCCGCAAGCCGGAGTTCGAGCGACGCGCGGCGTTCGCCCTACTGGCGAGCCTCGCCGGGCACGACCGCACCGCCGCCGACGCCGCGTTCTCGCGACGCCTTCCGCTCATCGAGCGCGCCGCGACCGACGACCGGAACTTCGTCAAGAAGGGCGTGAGCTGGGCGTTGCGCGGCGTCGGGCGGCGTAGCCCGGACCTCCACGCGGCGTGCGTCGCGCTGGCCGAACGTCTCGCCGCCTCGCCCGCCGCCGCGGCGCGCTGGGTGGGCAAAGACGCGCTCCGCGACCTGACGAAGCCTGCCGTCCTGAAACGTCTCCAGGCGAAGCGCGCACGATCCCGCTGACCGGCGGGCGCCGGCATCGTGCACGACGGCCTGAGCGGGCCGATACCATGGCGCGCATGCCGTCCGCATGGAATGGCGGGGCGTCGGCGATTGGATTCAGCGCTGCGCGAAACGTCGCGCTCGCCTCAGCGAGGAACGTATGCGGTCTTTGATCTTCGGAACCTTGGTTCTGGCGACTGCGGCGGTCGCCGTCCGCGCGCAGGACGCGAAACTCTCGGCGGCGGACGCGAAGCGGCTCGTCGCGGAGTGGTGCGGCGCCGACGCGAAGAAGGCGGCCGCGGCGCGCGCGAAGCTCGAGGCGACGCGGGCGGAAGATCGGAAGCTGATCGCCGCCGCACTCGCCTCGGCGCCGTTCACGCCCCCGAAGGGGCGGCGCCCGCTCACGGAACGCACGTTCCTCGACACCATCGAGCTGCCGGAAGCGGAGACGAAACGAGGTCGCTTCATCATCAAGCTCCCGAAGGAGTACGACGATCGGAAGCCGATGCCGGCGGTCTTCAAGCTCCACGGTTCAGGCGACGACTGCCAGAGCTACGCGAAGAACATCCCCGACCCGAAGGCGCCCTGCATCACCGTGACGCCGGAAATCCCGAGCGCCGATCGGATGAGCTGGGACGCCGGGTGGCGGCTGATCGACGCGCTCTTCCGCTACCTTCCTCGGAACTACAACGTCGACCTCGAGCGCGTCTACATGACCGGATACTCAGCCGGGAGCGGGGCGTCGTTCACCGTCGCGCAGATATGGCCGCACCGGGTCGCCGGGTTCTATGCGATGGGACGCCTTCACTGGGCGTTTCACGTCAAGCCCGAGCCGTGCATGGACGCGCTTCGGGAGATCCCCGGCTATTTCGTCGTCGGGCTCAGGGACACGGACGAGAGGGTGAACGGCTATCGGACCGCCGAAGCGTACTACGCGAAGACCAAACTCCCGGGAGTGTTCCACTTCGTCGAGAAGAAGGAGCACGAGTACATCGGCGAGCACGATACGAAGGCTCACGACTTCCTGTTCAAGACCTCGCGGAAGCCGCAGCCGAAGAAGATCCGGTCCATCTTCTTCGAGTACCGGGACGACAAGGACGCCGAAATCCGACGTCGTCGATGGTGGCTCGAAGCGGCGGAGGGAGGCTTCGCGGCGGACGCGGAGTTCACGGCGAGCGTGGAGGGTAACGTCGTCGCCGTCCAGGCCCCGAAGCTTCGGGAGTTCTACGTCCACGTGAACGACGCCCTGGTCGACCTCGACAAGCCGGTGACGGTCAAGCTCGACGACAAGGAGGTCCACAACGCGGTCGTCGAGCGCGCCGTCGCGTTCCTCCTCGACGGCTTCGACGCCGAGCGCGATCGCGGTCGGTTGTTCTGGAACCGCATTCACGTCAAGCGTTGAAGGGGCGAAGCCGCCGCCGACGGTGAATTCCGGCGGCGGCGGACCGGATCCGTCTTCGGCGCCGTCAGGATGTCGACGGCCGCCCATGGACCTCGACACGCTTTTCGCCTCCGACGTTCCCCTGAAGCGCCTCGCGCGCCGGCTCGTCGACGACGCGCTCGCGGACGACGTCGCGCAGGAGGCCCGGCTGCGGCGGCTGCAGCGGTCGGCGGGCGGCTGGATCGGACGGGCGGCCTCGCGCCTCCGCGGACTGGCGCTGGACTTTCGAAGGGCCGAAACGCGACGGAGACGCCGCGAGCTCGCAGCCGCGCGTCCTGAAGCGACGCCGTCGGCGGCCGACGTCGCGGAGCGCGAGGAGATCCGTCGCCTCGTTCTCGACGCGATCGCGGCGCTCGACGCGCCGTCGCGCGCGGTCGTGCTCCTTCGCTACTACGAGGGCCTGCCTCCCCGCGCCGTCGCGCGGCGCCTCGGCGTGCCGACGGAGACTGCGCGGACGCGCCTGAAGCGCGCGCTGAAGAAGCTGCGGGACGGTCTCGACGCGCGGAACGGGGACGACGGAGACGGGTGGCGCATGGCGTTCGTCGCGTGGGCGGCTCTGCCGCCCCCCGCGGGCGCCGTCGCAGCGGTCGTGGTCGGAGCCGCATTCATGACGAAGATCCTCGCGTTCGGGGCGGCGGTTCTCGTCGCCTGGTTCCTGTGGTCGACCGTGCGACGCGACGTCCGGTTCACGGCCGTCGAACCCGGCGCTCAACCGATCGCGGCGGAGCGCACGCCGGACGCTCCCGCCGCCCGTCCCGGCGACGCGGGCGCGATCGAACGTCGCGCCTTCGACGACGGCCTCCACGCCGCCGCGGCGGGCGCGCCTGCCTCCCGCTCCGCGGCGGCGCTGACCGTGCGGGTCGTGCGCGCCGAAGGCGGCGCCCCCGTCGCGGGCGCCGAGGTGACGGTCCTGCGCAGGCGCGGCGGCGACGCGACGTCGTCGACCGCGACGACGGATGCGCGCTGCGTCGCGCCGTTCGAAGTCGACGCGCCGTCGCTTCTCGAGCGCGTCCGCGTCTCCGCCGGATCCGATTGGACGGCGACGGAGAGCGCGCCGCGCCGCCGCGTCGGCGGCGAACCGGTCGTCGTCACGGTCGTCGTCGCGTCCGGCGCCGTTCTGTCGGGCCGGGTCCGGGACGCGGCCGGCGACCCGGTGCCGCATGCGACGGTGACGATCACGTCGGCCCTCGGTCCGCCGGAGGGTGAAGACCGCGGGGAGGCGCGCGCCTCGGTCGTCGTCGCCGACGCCGCCGGCGCCTGGCGCGCCGAACAGGTCGGTCCCTGGGTCGAGATCGTCGCCGAAGGGAACGGCCGCCTCGCGGCCGTCGGTCTCACCGGGCACGTCGCGGCGGGAAGCGCCGTGAGCGACCTGGTTCTGATCGTCGATCGACCCCGGACCGTCGCGGGGCGCGTCGTCGACGACGCCGACGGATCGCCCGTCGCGGGCGCGCGCCTCGAGCTGAGCTCCATGGAAGGGCGCGGACGCTCGCGGTTTCGCGACCTCGAACGCTTCACTCCGACGCCGCCGCCCTGCGCGAGCGGGCCCGACGGGCGCTTCGCATTCGCTCCGGGCGCGGCGCGGCGCCTTGCGTTGTCGGCGGTCGCGCCTGGGCGGCCGTGGTGGACTTCGGCGTTGCAGCAGGTTCCGGAGGTCGAGGTTCGACTCGGGATCGGGACGCCCGCGACGTTGCGGTGCGTCGGTCCCGACGGCGAGGGGATCGCCGGCGCCGTGGTGCGGCTCTACGGAGAAGGGCCGGAGCGCGACGTGACGTGCGACGACCGCGGGGTCGCGTCGCTCGCCGCGTACTCGGCCGGAGAGGGCGGCTATCGTCTCGTGCGCGCGACGGCGGAGGGCTTCGGCACGGCCGCGACCGTGCTGCCGCAGGCGTTGTTCGGCGAGGTGCGCGTCGAGTTGCCTCGCGAGCGGCGCCTGGCGGGCGTCGTCGTCGACGCGGACGGCGACCCGGTCGCAGGCGCCGTCGTCGAGACGACCGCGGAGGAAGGCGTCCGGAGCAGCGTCGAAGAGGTCGGCGCCTGGATCGCGCCGCCGTCGACGACCGCCGATCCCGACGGCGGGTTCGAGTTGCGCGGGCTGCGGTCGGCGAGGGTTCGCGTCCGTGCGTACTCCGCCGACGCGCCGTGGCGGCGAGCCGAAGCGTGGTTCGACGCCGACGCCGCGCCGGCGGTGTTGAGGCTCGGGAGCGCGGACGGAGGACGCTTGGAGATCCGAGTCCGCGACGTCGCTTCGGGCGCGCCGATCGGGCGTTTCTCTCTCCGGTTGCGCACTCCGGCGCAAGGCGTCGGCGCGACGTCGCTCGCGCGCGACGTCGTCGCGGTCGACGGAACCTTCGTCGTCGAAGGGTTGCCTCCTGCGCGGGCTCATTTGCAGATCTCCGCCCCGGGGCGGTCGCCTTGGAGCGGCGTCGTCGACGTGGGCGAAGAGGCGGCGACATGCGTCGAGGCGCCGCTGACGCAGCTTCGAACCGTCCGCCTCCGCGTCGAGGCGCCGCCCGACGTTCCGGGCGTCGCCGAAGGCTACTACCGCGTCGAAGCGTCGGACGGCCGCGGCGGTTGGACCGACCCTCCCGACGGCCCCGTCTCCGGGTCGCTCGCCGGCGGCGCGGCCGTGCTCGAGCGCATGCCGCCCGGTCCCTTGCGGGTCGAGGTTTTCCGACGCCACGCGAAGGCGGAACGGAAGTCTTTCGTCGTCGACGCGTCGGACGGGGAGGAGCAGATTCTGCGCTGGTAGCGGCGGGCGTCGTCGTGCACGTCGCGCGTCGCGCCGCGCCATGCGCTCGTCGCCGGCGAAAGTCGCCCGGCGGCGGCCCGCCGTAGGATGCCCCCATGCGGCTGCCCGTCCTTCGCGGCGTGATCGACCGGCGCATCCTCGTCAACTACCGCGTCGACCCGGACGTGTTGCGGCGTCTGCTTCCCGCGCCGTTCCGTCCCCAGATCGTGCGCGGCTTCGGGGTCGCCGGCATCTGCCTGATCCGACTCCGCGCAGTCCGTCCGCGGTTCTGGCCGGGGCCGTGGGGTCTGCGCTCCGAGAACGCCGCGCATCGCGTCGCCGTCGAATGGGACGACGACGGCGCGGTGCGTTCCGGCGTGTACGTGCCGCGTCGCGATTCGAGCTCGCGGTGGAACGCGTGGCTCGGCGGGCGTCTTTTCCCCGGCGTCCAGCACCGCGCGTCCTTCGACGTGAAGGAGGAGGCCGGCCGCTTCA
>DASPNK010000316.1:0-2806 GCA_035626575.1 Planctomycetota bacterium
GTCGGATTACGGGCGCTCGGCGCCGACGTGACGACGTTCGCGCCCCGCGCGCCGAACGTCATGGATCCGATCGACGACGCGGGCGGCGCCGTCGTCAGAGTGGGCGACGCTTCCGCGACCGCGCCCTTCTACGGCGACGGACTCGAGGCCAACCTGCGAGGCATCGCGTCGCTCCGCGCCGCGTCGGCGCTCCTGCGCTACGGCCGCGCGCTCCGGGCGGAGATCGCCGCCTCCGGGCCGTTCGACGCGGTGATCGCCCACTGGCTCGTACCCACGGCGTGGTGGCTCGCGGGGAAAATTTCGGCGCCGCTGTTCGGCGTCTGCCACGGCGGCGACGCGCGCGTGCTCTCGCGGCCGTGGATCGGCGCGGCGTGCGCGCGGCGGCTCCGCGGCGCGACGGCGGGCGTGCTCGCGGTGAGCCGCGGCGCGGCGGAGGTCGTCGCGCGGCGGCTCGACCTGCCTGCGGCTCGCCTCGCGACGGCGCCGATGGGCGTCGATGCGTCGGCGTTCGCGCCCGACGCCGCCGCGCCGGAGCCGCGCGAGTCCGACCTCGTGGTCGCCGCGGGGAGGCTGGTCCCGATCAAAGGCTTCGACGTGCTGGTCCGCGCCTGCGCCGGCGCGGACGTGCGGCTCCTCATCCTCGGCGAAGGGCCGGAGCGCGACGCCTTGACGCGGCTGGCGGCGAAGCTCGGCGTCCGACTGGATCTTCCCGGCGCGGTGCGCCGCGACGCGACGGCGAGCGCTTTCCGACGGGCGGCGGTCGCCGTCGTCCCCAGCCGGCGGACGCCGGACGGGCGGGAGGAGGGGACGCCCGTCGTCGCCCTGGAGGCGGCCTGCGCCGGCGCGGCGGTGATCGCCGCGGCCGTCGGGGGTCTGCCGGACGTGCTTCCTCCCGCTTCGCTCGTTCCGCCGGAGGCGCCCGACGCCCTTCGCACGCTCCTCAAGGAGGCGTTGCGGCGGCCGGAAGCGTTCCGAATCCCCGGGGCCGCGGCGCGTTTCGACCGCGCGCGGACGGCCGAGGCGCTGACGGGCCTCCTGCGGGCGGGCGGAATCGGACCGTCCCGTCGCGGCTGAACCGGTGCGTGCAAAGAACTTCCCGCCGGTGGAAGGGCGGGGGGTATGATCCGCCCGCCTCGGGCGCCCCAAGCGTCCGCCGTTTTGACGGAGCCGATATGAACCACCGCGCCCTTGTCGCGGCGCTGGCGGGCGTTTGCCTCGCCGCAGCGACCCGTGCTCAGCTTCCTGCGACCGCCGAACGTTCCGGCCCCGCCGCTCCGGAGCGCGCGGCGCTCAACGTCTGGCTGGACGACGGCGGGCTGGGAGGTCGTACGCGCGTCGCGCTGACGGCGGCGGTCCCCGCGGGCGCGACCATGGCGGACGTGGAGGTCGCCAAGAATCGGGTGACCGCGGCGCACGCGGCGGCCCTCTCCGCGGAGGTCGTCGGTCCGTTCGCCGAAGCCGCGCTCGCGGCCGGGTTCGAGATACGCGCCCTCGGCGCGCTCGCTCCGTGGGTCGCGCTCGAAGGTCCGGAGAATCCGCTTCGAACCTGGCTCGCCGGGCGTCGCGAGGTGCTGGTCGTCGAAGCGGAGCAGTTCGAAGGCGGCCCCGAACTCGACGACTCGGTCCCCACCGTCAAAGCCGACTGGGTGCGCACCCATCCGACGCTTCCGATGAACGGCGCCGGCGTGAAGGTCGGGGTCCTCGACTCCGGCGGCGTTTTGCAGGCGAACCCTTATCTGCCGGCGGGCATCCTCTTCAACGGCTCGCCGGGCGCGCAGGCCCACTCGACGGCCTGCGCGGGGATGGTCGCGTCGAACCACGCGACGCACACGGGCGTCGCGCCGGGCGTGACGCTCCTCTCGACCGGGACGTCGTCGGGGAATTCGGCGTATCTCACCAACGGGGAGTGGTGCTACCTGAACGGCGCCGACCTCGTCACGTGCAGCCTGTTCGTCGGGTCGACCACCACCAACGGGCTCAACCTCTCCGACCGCGGCTTCGACTACCTGGTGCGAAACCTCGGGCGCACGTTCGTGAAGAGCTGCGGCAACCAGGGGAACGGCGGCTACGTCACGTCGCCCGGACGCGGATTCAACTCCGTCGCGGTCGGCAACGTCAACGACGGCGGCACGCCGGACTGGGCGGACGACGTGATGGCGTCGAGCTCCTCGGGCCTCGATCCGTCGACCGGCGCGCCCAAGCCCGAGGTGTCCGCGCCCGGCACGAGCATCACCTCGACGACGCTGTCGTCGCCCTGGACGGCCAACGTCGGATCCGGCACGTCTTACGCCGCGCCTCACGTCGCCGGCGCCGCGGCGCTGCTGATGGAGCAGGCGGCGGTGCTCAAGACGCGCCCCGAAGCGATCAAGGCGCTCCTCATCGCGACCGCCTGGCACAACATCGAAGGCGACCGGCTCCTTTCCGAGCTGGACGGCGCGGGCGCGATCGATTGCGCCGCCGCGTACCGCACCGTGGAGGCGGGGCGTTTCGCCCACGGCTTGCTGACCGCTTCGGACTTCGTCGGCGGCGTGAAGGACTTCACCTTCACCCTGAAGGCGGGCAACCTCACGCGCGTCGCGCTGTCGTGGTGCTCCGATCCGGCCGACGCGACCGCCTCGTACACGCCCGACGCGCTCGACGCGACGTTCGACGTCACGGTGCACGCGACGGCGGGCGGACCGGCGCTGGCTCTCGCCACGCATCCGTCGGCTTCCTGGCGCATCCTCCAGTTCACGCCGGCGACGTCGGGCCCCTACCTCGTCCGCGTCCACCAGACGCAGTGGCTGGGGACGTCGGAGCCGTTCGG
>DASPNK010000317.1:0-3797 GCA_035626575.1 Planctomycetota bacterium
TTTCTTAACGCACCTCCGGTGCGGGGGGGGGGCGGCGGCGGACGGCGGGGGGCGGCGTTCGAGCGTTCGGGCGCCGTGGGTCGACCGACAAGGCTCGAGGACGCGTCGGATCGGAACGGCTGAGGATTTTCTTGGGTGGACTCTTGTATAACTATGCGAATCTATTAAAACCACGCCCCTGCTCATGGCCCCCCTTCCGCTTGAGGAACGCGACGGACGTCGAGAGGCGGTCAAACGCCTGCTGGGCGAGCGCGCGATCCGCAGCCAGGCGGAGCTGGCGGAAGCTTTGGGCCAGTTGGGGTTCGAAATCACGCAGTCCAGCCTGTCGCGGGATCTGCGGGAGCTTCGGGCGGCGAAGGTGGAGGGGCGATACGTTCTGCCCGACGCCGTTATGCGCATAGACGGCGTCGGCCGGAACGCCGAAGCCGCGCTCGACGAAGCGGCGGCGTTCATGCTCGACGTGGCGGCCGCGGGGCCGCATCTGCTCGTGGTGCGGACGACGGCGGGCGGCGCGCAGCCGACGGCGCTGGCCGTCGACGAAGCCGCGCTTCCCGGCGTGGTCGGGACGGTGGCGGGCGACGACACGCTGTTCGTCGCCCTGAAGGGGCCCGCGGATCGACGGCGGATCGAAACGCGCCTGCGTGCGGCGCTGGATCGTGCGCGCAAGGAACGAAGCGATGCGTGACCTCGTCGTCCTCGCCTTCAGCGGAGGCCTCGACACCTCCTTCCTGGTGCCGTGGCTCCGCGAAACCCGCGGCGTCGACGTCGCGACCGTCACCGTCGACACCGGCGGCCTCGACGACGCCGCGCGGAAGGCGCTCGCCGCCCGCGCCGCCGAGCTGGGCGCCGTCCGCCATGAAACGATCGACGCGCGCCGCGCGTTCTTCGACGAGACGCTTCGCTACCTGCTCGCGGGCAACGTGCTCCGCGGCGGCTTCTACCCGCTCTGCGTCGGCGCGGAGCGGAGCCTGCAGGCCCGCGCCACGGCCGAGGCGGCGCGCCGCCTCGGCGCGAAGGCCGTCGCCCACGGCTGCACCGCGGCGGGCAACGACCAGGTGCGGTTCGAGGTCGCGTTGCGCACGCTGGCGCCCGACCTCGAAATCCTCGCGCCGGTCCGCGACCACGCGTTCACCCGCGAGGCCGAGGCGGCGTACCTCCGCGAGCGCGGCGTTCCCGCCGATCCGACGCGCGCGGCCTACTCGGTCAACCGCGGGCTCTGGGGCGCGACCATCGGCGGGCGCGAGACGGGCGACACGAAGGAGCCGCTCCCCGAGCACGCCTGGGTTCTCACCCGCGGAGCGTTCGACGCGCCGCGCGCCCCCCGTGCGCTCCGGTTGAGCTTCCGCCGCGGCGCGCCCTGCGCGCTCGACGGCGAGGAGGACTCCCCCGTCGAGCTGATCGAACGTCTCGAGGCGATCGCCGCCGAGTACGGCGTGGGCCGCGGCCTGCACCTCGGCGACACCATCCTCGGCATGAAAGGCCGCGTGGCGTTCGAGGCGCCCGCCGCGCACGTGCTCCTGCTCGCCCACCGCGAGCTGGAGAAGCTCGTGCTCACCGCGCGTCAGCAGCGTTTGAAGGAGGTGGTCGCGCTCTCCTACGGCGACTGGGTGCACGAGGGCCAGTTCCTCGACCCGGCCTGCCGCGACGCCGAAGCCCTCCTCGACCGCTCCCAGGAGCGCGTCGAAGGCGAGGTGCGCGTGCTGCTCCGCCAGGGCTCGGCGTTCGTCGAAGGCGTGACCTCGCCGTTCTCCCTGAAGGCCGCGTCGAAAGCGGTCTACGGCGAAGCCGCCGGCGAATGGACGCCCGAAGACGCGCGCGGCTACTCGCGCCTGCTGGCCCTTCCCTCGATGCTGGCCGCCCGCGCGGCCGCGCGCCGCGACGCCGCGGCGGGAGCCGCCTCTTGAAGCCGGTCCTTCTCGACAAGATCGGCAGCGTCACCAACAACTGCCGCCTCGGGCGCGAGGTGAAGACCGGCGCCGACATCCCGTGCGTCGAAGGCGGCGTGGTCGCCGTCCGCGTCCTCACCGCGAAGTCGACCTACAACCAGATCGAGTTGCCGTCCGGCCGCATGTCGCACGTCAAGCCGGGCGACGTCGTCGCCGGGGCGCTCGGCCACCGCAAGGCGCTGTTCGGCTATTCCGGCACCCTTCCGACGTCGCTCAAGCCGGGCGACGTGATCAACCTGCTCAACCTGGGCGGCGTCCTCGGCAAGTGCGACTCGGTCAACCCCGACCTCGGGCCCCCCTTCGAATGCGAAGTGCTGGGGCAGGTGCTCGCATTCCCTTACCTCGGCGAGCGCATCGGCGTGCCCGCGCACATCTCCCAGGGCGCGCTCCCGTTCGAGGACCGCGTCGACCTGAAGGGCGTGCCGGTGGTGGCGATCGTCGGCTCCTGCATGAACGCAGGCAAGACGGCCGCCGCCTGCGCGCTGGTGCAGGCGTTCACCCGTCGCGGCCTGCGCGTCGCGGCCGGCAAAGCCACCGGCGTGAGCCTTCGCCGCGACATCCTCGCCATGGAGGACGCGGGCGCGAAGCGCACGCTGATCTTCACCGACCTCGGCGTCGTCACGACCACCGCCGAGTCGGCGCCGCGTTGCGCGCGAACGCTGCTGACGCGCCTTTCGGACGACAAACCCGACGTCGTCGTGCTGGAACTCGGCGACGGGCTCCTCGGCCTCTACGGCGTCGACGCCATCCTCGACGACCTCGCGGTCCGCACCGCGCTCGACGCGGTCGTCCTCGCGGCGAACGACCCGGTCGCGGCGTGGGGCGGCGTCCGACTCCTCCGGGAACGCCACGACCTCTCCACCTGCGCCGTCACCGGCCCGGCGACCGACAACTCCGCGGGGTCGCGGCTGGTCGAAGCGCAGACCGGGGCGCCGGCGCTGAACGCGCGGACCCAGGCCGAGGCCCTCGCGACCCGCGTGGCGGCGGCGCTGGAGGCCCGGCGCGACCGCGGTCGCCTCGCGGCGGGGGGCGCCGTTGCGGGCTGAGGCGCGCGAGCCCGTCTTCACGACGGTCTACGGCGGCCACGGCTACGCCGCCGGAGAGCTGATCCGGCTGCTCGCCGGCCATCCGACGCTCCGCCTCGGCGCGGTCGCGTCGTCGAGCCAGGCGGGCCGCCCGGTGGTCGAGGCGTTTCCGCACCTCGCGGGCGCCGTCGACGACGCGCTGCGATTCGTCGGCGCCGACGACGTCCCGGCCCTGCTCCGCGGACGCGGGCGCGCCGCGGCGTTCTTCGCCACGCCCCACGGCGCGACGGCGCCGCTGGTCGCCGAAGCGTTGCGCCGTGCGGCGGAGGTCGACTGCGCGCTCCGCTGCGTCGACCTCTCGGCCGACTTCCGGTTCCCGGACGCGGAGGCGTACCGCGCCGTCTACGGCGCGCCCCACGGGGCGCCGCAGCTCATTCCCGAGTTCACCTGCGCCCCGCCCGACCTGCGGCCGGGCCGTCCGCCGGCCCACGCCGTGCAGCCGGGGTGCTTCACCACCTGCGTCGTCCTCGCCGCCGCGCCGTTCCTCGCCGCCGGGATCGTCGAACCCGACGTCTTCGCGAGCGCGATCACGGGAAGCTCGGGATCGGGCGCGACGCCGGCCGCGAACACGCACCACCCCGAGCGGCGCAGCAACCTCTACGCCTACGGCCCGCTGGTCCACCGCCACGAGCCGGAGATGCGGCGCCTCCTCGCCGAGGCCGCGGGCGGCGCCCCGATCCACGTCGACTTCGTCCCGCATTCCGGACCCTTCGTCCGAGGCATCCACGCCACGGTGCGGATGCGGCTCGTGCGCGACGTCGCGGCC
>DASPNK010000318.1:0-3903 GCA_035626575.1 Planctomycetota bacterium
CGTGCGGAACAGGGCGGCGTCCGCGCCGCCGCGGACATGCAGGGCGGACGCTCGGGGTCCGTCGAAAGGCGACAGGGCGTCATGGCGAACACGAACACGGGCGGCGGACAGAAGTCCGGCGACCAGGGCGGTCAGGGAGGCCAGGGCGGCGGCGGCCAGGGCGGCGGCGGCCAGAGCGGCGGTCCCGGCTCTCAGCCCGGCAAGGGCGGCCAAGGCGGCGGCGCCGGAGGCGGAAACACGGGCGGTCGCTCCGGCGGCGCGGACGGCGGCGGGAACCGCGGCCTGAACCCGAACGAGAACGCGGCCGGCAACCAGGGCGGGCAGGGCGGTCACGCCGGCCAGTCGGGCGGTCTCGGCAACCAGAACATCCGCGAAGGCAACCAGGGCAACGCGGGCTCCGGCTCCAAAGGCCAGGGCCACGGCGGGCAGGGAAGCCAGGGCGGTCAAGGCGGCGCCGACCGGGGCGACGGCGGGCGCAGCGACTCCGGCGGCGACCAGGGTGCGCCGCGCGAACGCAGCGACTCGGGCACGCGCAATCCCGGCGGCGACAAGCAGACCGAGCAGGGCGGCGTCGGACGCCACGGCAACGCGGGTCCGAAGCAGGGCGGCGGCAGCTGGTCCGGCGACGTCGGCCCCGGCGGGCAGCGACCGTCGGACGCGGGCGGCAAACAGCAGGGGAACACCGGCGGCGGCGGCATGGGCGAAGGTCGGAGCCGCAGCGACGGCGAACGCCAAGGCGGCCAGGGCGGCCAGGGCGGCGGTCCCATGGGGCCGGGCCACCCGGGCACGCGCGCCGGCGGCATGGGCGATCACGGGTCGAGCGGCACGAGCGGCGCCGAAGCGGCGTTTCGCGGACCGGCTCAAAAGGACATGCCCGCGAAGAGCGGCGAGCAGCAGAAGACCGGCGGCGGCTCGTCGACGCCGGGCGGCCAGCCCAAACAGGGCGGCGCCGCACGCGAAGGAAAAGCGGGCGATTCAGGGAATTCATGACGCGCTGAGGCGCGTCGGCCGGGCATGCCGTCGAGCGTCGCTCGACGGCGGGGGGTGCCCGAGCCGACCCTGGTCGCCGACTTCGGGCCCGCGGACGCGTGCAGCGTCCGCGGGCCTTTTTCGTTCAAGGCGGCGGCCCCGCGCGGCGTCCCCGTGATCGTCGACGACGCGCGCGGCGTAACCTGTCGCGCATGACCTCGTCCGACCTCTCGTCGCCGGTCGCCGCCGCGGCCCTCGCCGTGCTGCGCCGCAGGGCGCTCGCGTTCGACGGCGTGGCCGAGCGCATGTCCTGGGGGCATCCGAACTGGTTCACGAAGCGCGGCATGTTCGTCGCGATCGGAGAAGACCGCGGCGGCGTCAGCATCGGGTTCAACCTGTCGCCTCAGGAGCAGGCGTTGCTCCTCGGCGACCCTCGCTTCTTCATGACGCCCTACGTCGGCAAGAAGGGCTGGACGTCGTTGCGCGTCGACGGGCCGCTCGACCTCGCGCTGCTCGACGTGCTGCTCGACAAGGCGTACGCCCGCGTCGCGCCGAAGGCGCCGCGCGCGGCGGCGAAAGCGCCGCCATCCCTCGGCGCGCGCGCAGCGAAATCGGCGCCGCCGTCCGCGAAGCGCGCCGCACGGTCGACGGCGAAGGCGACGCCGTCGACGACGGGCGGCGTCGCGAGACGGCGCCCGGCGGTGCGCCGCACCCGGCGCTGAGCCGCATCGGAGCGAACCGCCGCCGCATGCGCCGGCGCCGTCGTCGCGACGCGCCGCGCACCGCGCGGGAATCTCCGCAGCACCGTCCGCAGGATGGCGCGGCGTGGGTGAAGACTCGATCTGCCTGTTCTTCGGCTTCCTCGTCCTGGTCTCATCGCGGTCGCTTCGATCCCCGTCGCGTGGTCGGTGCGCGCCGAGCTCCGCCGGCTGACGGCGCGCGTGCGCGCTCTGGAATCGCGCCTGCGCGGGACCGGCGCCGAGCCGTCGGCCTCGACGACCGCCTCGGCGCCGGCGTCGCCTGCGCCGGCCGACGACGCCGCGCCCGCGCCGCGGCGCGACGCGCTCGACGCTCCGCACGTCCGCGCCCCGAATCCGCCGACGCTACCGGTTCCCGCACCGCCGTCGCCGCACGCCCCGGTCCCGGCCGCGCCGCGCCGCCCGCGCCCGCCGGGGCGCGCACTCGACGCTCTGGGGGCGCGCGTCTACGTCTGGCTCGGCGGGATCGCGCCGGCGCCGGCCGTCACGTTCTTCCTGAAGTACGCCGTCGACCATTTCCGCTTCCCGCCCGAGGGACGTTGCCTCGGAGCGACGCTCTTCGGGCTCGGGCTGATCGCCGCCGCGGAGAAGTTCCGCGTCGGGTCGCGCACCATCGCGCAGTCGCTTTCGGGCGCCGGGGCCGCCGTCCTCTACGCCGCGCTGTACGCCTCGGCCGAGCCCGCTCGGAGGCCCCCCGCCCGCGCCGCGCGAGCTGTTCGCCTACTCGGCGGCGTGGATCGTCTACGCCGGAATCCTGCAGGGGCGGCGATCCGACGCCGCAGCCGCGCGATCCGCGCCGCGTCGGCCGTGGTGATGCCGGCCGCGATCTTCAAGGTGTTCCCGGTCGACGCCCCCGGCCTTCGCGACCTCGGGCGCGTCGCGTCGTTCCTCGGCCTCGGCGTGTCCCTGATCGTCGTCGCCCGCGTTTACCAGAGCCTCGGCGCGGCGCGGCGCGGCCGACGCCGCCCGCGGCCTGACGCCGACCCGCCCGCCGCCGGTGCTAAGTTCGCCGGCCCTCTCGGGGCGGGAGATCGCGACGTGGAACTGAAGCGGACGCACACCTGCGGCGAGCTGCGCGCGCAGGACGCCGGCAAGACGACGGTCCTCAACGGGTGGGTCGCTCACCGCCGCGACCACGGCGGCATCGTCTTCATCGACCTGCGCGACCGCTACGGCTTCACGCAGGTGGTGGTCGACGGCGGCGTGCTCCCGGCGGTCAACGAGCTGCGCGCCGAATACGTCGTCGCGGTGCAGGGCAAGGTGCGGCTCCGTCCGGAGGACGCGCGCAACGCGTCGCGGTCCACCGGGGACGTCGAGGTGGTCGCCGACCGACTCGAGATCCTCAACACGGCGAAAACGCCGCCGTTCGAAGTCGCCGATCAGACGCGCACCCGCGAAGACCTCCGCCTCGAGTACCGCTACCTCGACCTCCGCCGCCGCCCGCTTCTGGAGAACATGCTCTTCCGCTCGAAGGTGTGCGACGTCATCCGGCGCGTCTTCCAGGGCTACGGGTTCTGCGAGGTCGAGACGCCGCTCCTCATCAAGACGACGCCCGAAGGCGCGCGCGACTTCGTCGTTCCGTCGCGGCTGCACCCGGGCCAGGTGTACGCGCTCCCGCAGTCGCCGCAGCTGTTCAAGCAGACGCTGATGGCGAGCGGCCTCGACCGCTACTTCCAGATCTGCAAGTGCCTCCGCGACGAGGACCTTCGCGCCGACCGTCAGCCGGAGTTCACTCAGCTCGACATGGAGATGTCGTTCGTCTCCCAGGAGGACGTCTTCGACGTCGTCGAGTCGACGATCGTCGCGTTGTGGGGCGAGCTCCTCGGCGTCGACCTGCCGCGCCCCTTCAAGCGGTTGACCTACGACGAGTGCATGCGGCGCTTCGGCATCGACAAGCCCGACACGCGATTCGGCCTCGAGCTGTTCGACGTCACCGACGTCGTGCGCGGCTCGGGCTTCAAGGTGTTCGCCGGCGCCGCGTCGGCGGCGCGCGGGTCGGTCAAGGGGATCTGCGTGCGCGGCGGCTGCGACCTCACGCGGTCGGAGATCGACGAGGCCGAGGGCGTCGCGAAGGCGTACGGCGCCGCGGGCCTCGCCTGGATCAAGCTGCAGCCCGACGGCCCGCAGGGGCCGATCGTGAAGTTCCTGAAGCCGGAGGAGATCGCGCGCATCGTCG
>DASPNK010000319.1:0-5225 GCA_035626575.1 Planctomycetota bacterium
GACGACGAGCTCGGGCGGCCCGCCGGGGTCGGCGGCCGCGAGCCTGCCCGACACGCACCAGTTTCCGGCCGGAAGATCCTCGAATCCGAACGCGCCGTCGTCGGTCGTCCAGGCGGTGCGCCGTTCCGCGACGCCCTCGCGCCACGCCATGAAAACGACCTGCGCGCCGCCGTCACGCGGAGGAGGCGCGAACGATCCGGCGATCGCTCCGTAACGCGGGACGACGATCCGCACGTCGACATCGCCGCGACGCGCGACGACGCGGTCGGCGAACTTGAGGTCGCTGCCGGAAAGCGTGAGCTCGACGTAGCGGTCGACCACGTCGGCGTCCCCCGCCGAGATCCGGAACGCCCCGGTCTCCGAGCAGCGCGCGACGAGCCGCGTGCGCTTCGTCCCTCCGTCGGCGCGCCGCTCGAAGACATGCGCCGCGACCGTGATCCGAGACGCCGGGTGCGGCCCGGCGTCGACGACCACGCCCGCGCACACCGCGTCGCCGCCGTCGATGCGAAGGTCGCCGCAGTCGCGCTCGCCGTCGACGTTCTCGGCGGGAACCGACCCTTCGGCCTTCCCGCGCCGTTCGCCGCGCCGCGTCCACCGGACGCGCGCCGGTTCGAGCCCGGCGTCGAAGAAGAGGACCGCGCGGACGACGCCGTCGGCGTCCCACTCCGTCTCCTCGGTGCGGCCGAGCGACGCGCCGTCGGCCGCGAAGGCCTCGCACTCGAGGCGATCCGCCGGCTCGGGCGCCCCGTTCTCGTCGAGCAGGCGCGCGACGAACCGCACGTGCGGCGACGCGAGATGCGCGACGAGCGTCGTCTCCTGTCCCGGCGCCGGCGCCCGACCTTCGAGGACCGCGGTGCGGTCGCCGACGCGGATGCGGCAGACCGCCCAGCCCGCGGCCTCCACATATGGGAACCGCGCGCGGCCGTTCTCGAGGCGGACGCGCACCGTCGGCGGCGCGAGGTCGGAAGCGTCGGCCAGCATCCGGAGGTCGGCGACGCCGTCGGCGTCGCACGGCGCGAGGTCTTCGGTCAGCGTCTCGACGACGACGGCGCCCGTTTCCGGGAGCCGCACGACGATCTCCTCCGGCGGCGCGACCGCACGGAACGGCGTGGTCGGCGGGCGCGCGCAGGCGATGATCGCGACGGCCTCGGCATCGACGTCCGCGCCGTCGCCGAGCGCGAGCGACGGCCGCGCGCGGCCGTCGGCGCCGGTGGTCGCGAGCCCGAAGCACGAACGAGGGTCGTCGGCCGCGCCGCGGCGCCGCAACCGGACGTCCACGCCGGCGGCCGGTCGCCCGGCGGCGTCCAGCACGCGCACCGGGAACGAGGCCGTGGGAAGCAGACGGACGACGAACGGCGTCGCGACCCCGTCGTCCGGACCGAGCGGCGCCTCCCCCGCCAGCGTCCCGAGGCGCGCCGCCACCAGACACGGGCCGACGCGTACGGTCATCACCGCGCACCCGTCGTCGCCGGTCGCGGCGGCGACGTCCCAGCCGCGCGTCTCGCCCGCGACCGGCTGGCCGACGGTCCGCACGGCCGCCGGGCGGCAGGCGCCGGCGAGCGGTCTCGCGACGACCTCCGCGCCCGCGGCGGGACGGCCGTCGGCGTGCACCACGGCGACGCGGCGCGGCGCCAGCGCGGCCCCGCTTCCGCCCGAAACGACGCCGTAGGCCGAGCGATCGATCGCGGCGGAGGCGTCGACCGGCCGCGCCGCGGTTTCGGCGGCGACGAGCACGTCGAGCGACGCAGGCGCGCCGTCCGCCGCCGCGTCGTCCTCGAGCATCCGCCGTCCGGCGACCACGCCGGCGGCCAGGGTAGCGGCCAGAAGTACGCCGGCGATCGTCGCACGCGGCGCGCGGCCGGCGCGCGTACGCGCCCGCATCGTCGCTCCGACTTCAGCCTTCGCTGCCATCGAGTCCTCTGCGGCGCGAGCCCGCGACGCCGGTCGCGAGTCTATCCGACGGCCGGCCTCGAACGTCCGCCGATCACCGTGCGCGCGCCTCGAGCTCGGCGACGGCGGCTTCCCGTGCGGACGCAGGTCGAAGGCCTGAGGCGTGTGGAGGTCCTGCACGTCGAAGGTCTCTTCGAACGCGAACTCTGCCGCCTGCGCGGTCTCCGCGCGGAACAGCAACGCCGACCACCGATGCGGCCCGGGCCCGTCGGTGTACGCCGCGCCGTCGATCAACCGCCGCCTCCACGGCCCTGCGGCGGCGTCCGGATAGGCGTCGCCGAGCAAGGCTTCCGGCGCGGGGCGCCATGCGGCGCGCAGGACACCACCGGCGGGAACCGCAGAGCGGTCGAGCTTGAGCAGGATCACCGGCGGCGGCGTCGCGGACGGCCGCGACTCGGGCGCCTCGGTCTCGCAAACGACGGCGTGGAAATGGACCGCTTCGCCCGTCGACTCGCCGCCGGAGGGCGTGTGAACGCGCCCGTCGCGTCGGTCGCGCCGCGGTACGTCGTCGCGTGCGCGGCGCCGTCGTCCGCATCGAGACGGCGCGCGACCGCGACGATCTCGGCGAAAGGGACCGGCTCTCCGACGTCGTCGACCACGCGCCCGGCGCAGATGGGCGGTCCGCGGAAACGAAGGTCGCCGAACGCGTACGCGCCGTCGGAGCCCGGCGCCGGCAGCGGAACTTCGATCCGAGGGGGAATCCCGGACGCCACCAGTGGGCCGCCGCAGGGGTCGCCGCGCCGCCGGCGAGCGTCACTCGCAGCGTCGTCGGCCCGTCCGCGAGCGTCGCGCCGGCGGCGCCGACATGAACGCGGTCGACGTTCACCAGAGAGGCGACGATCTCGCCAGGCGCGAGCGGTCGTCCGTCTTCTTCGAAGAGTCGCGCGACGAGGACCAGCGTGCGCGGCGCGGTCGGGCGCTACCCCACGGCCTGCGGGCGCAGGGAGGCGTCGGCGTGGGACGGCGACGCCGAGACCGAGGCCGTCAAGAAAACCTGGAGCACCGCGAGGCGGTGGACCCCGACGTCTTCAGGCGTCACGGAGATCCAGCTCGCGAAGCGCCGCCGCCATCGCCGCATCGGGAACGCGCAGCACGATCCGTTGCACGCCCTCGACGTCCTGAACGTCGAACGCGCCGTTCCAGGAGATGTCGACGTCACGGCAGCCCCGGGCGAGCCGGGCCCTGCAAAGATGACGCCCCGGCACGGCCGTCCGCGCCGGACCTTGGCCCACGAGGCGGACCCATCCCGCGAGCATCACGGCGACCGGCCGGGATGACGTGCCGAACAAGGCTTCTGGCGACGGCTCGTACTCGCCCCACAACTCGCAGCCTTCGGGCACGCCTTCGGCGGAGAAAACGACGTCAATCATCGGCCCGCGGCGCAGCCGCAAGTCGCCGTCGCGGTCGATGCGCACGCGCGCAGGCCGAAGACCTTCTATCCGCGCGGAGACGACGACTTCCAGAGGTCGTCGCCGACCGGTCAGTCGCAAGGCGCCTCCGGGCAACTCACGGACGCGCACCGGCGAATCGTCGTCGGCGGGCCAGACGTCCGGTCGACGGAGTTCGGCTCCGTCTTCGTCCATGACGCGGACGACCGCGTCGAAGCCGGAGCACGCGAGGTCGACCTCCTGCAGTCCCTGCGGCCGGACGACTGCGCCGCCGCGAACTTCGACGTCGCGCACGACGCGGTCGAAGGAACGCGTCCAACCGACGTCGCGTGTGTCGCGGAGAACCAACCCCACGTCGTAAACGCCCGGCCGCACGCCGCGCAGCAGGAAGCTTCCGTCGGCGTCCGCCCAGGCGCCGACCTCGGGTTTGTCGTGGACGTCGAGGGCCGACGCGGAGGGCGTCGAAGTCGGGTCGCGCTGCGGCCAGGCGACGATCTGGACGAGGCTCGGATCGCATCCCGGAATTTCGGCGCGCACCGAGCCCGCGACCGCACCGTTGGCGACGACTTTCAAGACGACGCCCTGGGCGCCGCGGAGCTCGCGCACGACGTCGGATCGCGCCTTCTCATACATCTTGTCCGCATCGGCGAGCTTCGAGTATGCGGCGACTTTCGGATCGTCCATGTCGGTACGGGCGACGACTCCGGCGTGAACGGCGACCAGGCGCCCCGTCTTCTGTCCGTCGGACGGGACGCTGAACGATCCTTCACGGTCTGCGACCGCCATGTAATGCACGAAGTCGCGCAGCGTCCCGTCCGCCTCCACGGGCCGCGCCTTCGCGACGACGAACGCGAACGGCGCCGGACGGCCCTCCTCATCGACGACGCGGCCCGAGCAGATCGTATCGGCGTCTGCGACGGATTCGGGGCCGTTCGCGGCGGCGGCTTGCCGCGGCGCGTCGGACGTTGCCTCCGCGCCGCCCGTGTCCTTCGGCCCGCACGCGGCGACCGCGAGCGCGGCGGTCAGGGCGATCGTCCGGCGTCTGCGTGGCGCCACCAGGGTCTCCGAGGCCGCGGCGCGGCGGGCGGCATCGTAGCGAATCGCGCACGTCGCCGCTGCGCAGGCCGTCCATCGACGGAGCCGCCCGCCCGCGTCAACGCGCGTTCAGCGCACGCAGCGCCTCGGCGAGCAGCTCGTCCGGCGCGCGCAGCACGATCGGCTCGGCGCGATCGGCCTCGGGCGCGTCGAAGACGCCGACGTGACCGAGCGGCGAAGCGGCCGACGGCGGATCGCCGCGACGACGCACGGTCGCGCGCCAGACGTGCGGCCCCGGACCGCAGGTGAAGTACGCCGCGCCGTCCGCCGGCCGCTCCGGCGCGCCGGAGTCGCCGCCGCGGCCGGCGAAGGCGTATCCCGGCGCCGCGCTCCAACGCGCTTCGAAGACGAGGTCGGCGGGCGCCCCGGCGACGGCGAGCGTCGCGGCGACGCGCGGCCCCCGGTTCAGGACCACGGTCGCGTCCGTCGCGGCCGCCGCGAGGCGCGTCGGCCGGAACTCCCCCGTCAGGCTGCCGACGATGAGGTCGACCGGACGGCGCGATGCGACGACGCGGACGCCTCCGCGGACCGGCGTGCAGCGGACGACGACGCCGTCCTCCGCCGCGACCGCCCAGGGCTGCGGGGCCTCGCCGCCTTGCGCGTCGTTCACGACGAGCGTCGCCGCGAACGGCGCGTCCGCCGTTCGCAGATCGACCGCGGCGAGCCGCTCGTCCCCCGCCGTCGCCCCCGGAGGGACCTGGACGCCGCGCACCATGAACACCGGCGGTCGCGCACGGCCTGCGCGCCCCGACGGAAGGATCTCGACGTCCCATGCGCCAGGGCGCAGCTTTC
>DASPNK010000320.1:0-8604 GCA_035626575.1 Planctomycetota bacterium
GTCGCGCTAAAGGCCGAAGGGTCGTGCCTCGTGGTGACCGACGCGGTCGACTCGGTGCTCTACCGCTCGGCGCGCAACCTCCCGCGCGTCGAGGTGAAGGCGGCGAAAGACGTCAACGCGTACGACGTGGCCTTCTACCGCTCCCTGGTCCTCACCGAGGGCGCGGTGTCGGCGCTGAAGGAAAGGGTCGCGTCATGAGGTTGCCTCCGGAAGGCGTCGTCCGGCGCCCGCTGGTCACCGAGAAGAACATGGCGCGCGTCGAGAAGGCGGGCGTCTACACCTTCGAGGTCGACCGCAAGGCCACCAAGCCGCAGATCAAGGACGCGGTCCAGAAGCTGTTCAACGTCACGGTGATCGACGTCCGCACGGCGACCAAGAAAGGTCTCGAGCGGCGCGTCGGCTACCGGAAGACGTTCGACGCGGACGTCAAGAAGGCGATCGTCGCTCTGAAGGACGGCGACAAGATCGACATCCTCTGAGCGCGGGGCGAAAGAGCACGTCATGCCGATCATCCGATACAAGCCGACCTCGCCTGCGCGACGACTCGGCTCCAAGATCGACTTCAAGGCGGAGATCACCAAATCCCGCCCCGAGAAGTCGCTGCTCGCCCCCCTCAAGGGCACCGGCGGCCGCAACGCGCACGGGCACGTCACGTCGCGCCACCGCGGCGGCGGCCACAAGCGGCACTACCGCATGGTCGACTTCAAGCGCAACCGCGACGGCGTCGCCGCCGAAGTGGTCGCGGTCGAATACGACCCGAACCGCTCGGCGAACATCGCGCTGATCCGGTACCCGGACGGCGAGAAGCGCTACATCCTCGCCCCGCACGGGCTGAAGGTGGGGCAGTCGGTGTCGTCCGGGACCGGCGCGGAGCCGAAGCTGGGCAACTGCCTCCCGCTGCGCGACATCCCCGTCGGCCTCGAGATCCACAACATCGAGATGAAGCCGGGGCGCGGCGGCCAGCTGGTCCGCTCGGCGGGCATGACGGCGCGCCTGGTGGCGAAGGAAGGCGAATACGCGACGGTCGTGCTGCCGTCGACGGAGATGCGCCTCCTCCCGATGGCCTGCCGCGCCACGATCGGCACGGTCGGCAACCTCGACCACCAGAACGTCCGCATCGGCAAGGCGGGCCGCAACCGCTGGCTCGGCAAGCGCCCGTACAGCCGCGGTTCGGCGATGAACCCGATCGCGCACCCGATGGGCGGCGGCGAAGGACGCCGCAGCGGCGGCCGCCACCCGGTGTCGCCGTGGGGCAAGCTCGCGAAGGGCGGCAAGACTCGCAAGAAGAAGAACCTCTCGAACCGCTTCATCATCCGCGGTCGCAAGAAGGCGAGGTGAACGCATGAGCCGTTCCACCAAAAAAGGCCCCTACGTCGACGAGCGGCTCCTCTCGCGCACCATGGCGCAGAAGGAATCGAAGCGGAACGAGCCCATCAAGACGTGGGCCCGCGCTTCCACGCTCACGCCCGACTTCGTCGGTCACACCTTCATGGTGCACACCGGCAGGGCGTTCGTGAAAGTGTTCGTGACCGAGGAGATGGTCGGGCACAAGCTCGGCGAGTTCGCTCCCACGCGGCTCTTCCGCGGTCACGGCGAGAACAAGAAGGAGACCGCCAATGCCCCGAGGTGACGGCGAGTCGCAGGAGTACCGCGCGATTCACCGCTACGCGCCGTTCTCGGCGCGTAAGGCGAAGCCGATGGTCGACCTCATTCGGGGGAAGACCGTCGACGCCGCGATCGAAGAGCTGCTCTTCGTCAATCGCCGCGCCGCGCCGGCGCTCCGCAAGCTCCTCGAGAGCGCGGTGGCGAACGCCGGTCAGGTCGGAGGCGTGCAGGCGAAGGATCTCTTCGTGAAGAGCTGCTGCGCCAACGAAGGCCCGCTCAAGCAGCGCCGCAAGCGCTTCCGTCCGGGCCCCCGTGGCCGGGCGATGCCGATCCTCAAGCGTTCGGCTCATCTCGAGGTCGTGCTGGGCGTCCGCGAAGACAAGAAGCCGGCCCGTCGCCGTTCGGCGAAGGCCAAGGCCGCGACGGCGTCCGCGCCGAAGGCGGAGTGATTCATGGGTCAAAAGTGCAACCCGCTCGGCTTCCGCATCGGCATCAGCGAGCGCTGGCGGTCCCGCTGGAACGCGGCCAAGAAGGACGTTCCGCGCACGCTCAAGGAAGATCACACGATCCGCCGGTACCTGAAGAAGAACTACTTCTTCGCCGGCATTCCGATGATCGAAATCGAGCGGACCGGCGAAAACGTCACGATCGTCGTCCACACGGCCCGGCCCGGCGTGCTCATCGGTAAGAAGGGCAAGAAGCTGGAGGAGATCCAGGCCGAGGTCGAGAAGCTCATCCAGGACAAGAGCCGCAAGGTGCGCCTCACCATCTCCGAGGTGAACCGGCCGGAGCTCAACTCGCAGCTCGTCGCGGAGAGCGTCCGCGAGCAGCTCGAGAAGCGGCAGGCGTTCCGCCGCGTCCTGAAGAAGACGATTCAGAGCACCTCCAACGCCGGCGCGCAGGGCGTGAAGGTGATGGTCTCCGGACGTCTCGGCGGGTCCGAGATGTCGCGATGCGAGCACCAGGGCACCGGTCGTCTGCCGTTGCAGGACCTGTCGGCGAACATCGCCTACGGGTTCACGGAAGCGAAGACGCCGACCGGTCACATCGGCATCAAGGTGTGGATCTACCTCGGCCCCTACGGCGACCGGAAGCCCGGCGCGCCGACCGGTCCGCGACGTCCCGCCCCGCGCGAGATGCGTCCCGCCGAAACGGCGGAGTGACGGAGAGACGATCCCATGTCGTTGATGCCCAAGCGCGTCAAGTACCGGAAGTTCCAGCGCGGCAAGCTGAAAGGCCAGGCCACGCGCGGGAACGAGGTGAGCTTCGGCGAGTACGGCCTTCAGGCGCTCGAGCTCGGTCGCCTTCCGGCGAAAACGATCGAAGCCGGCCGCATCGCGGCCAGCCACTTCCTGAGCGGCGAAGGCCGCATCTGGATCCGCATTTTCCCGCAGCAGTCGCTCACGGCGAAACCCCTCGAGGTGCGCATGGGCGGCGGCAAGGGCGACATCGATTTCTGGTACGCGGCGGTGAAGCCGGGGACCGTGCTTTACGAGATCGGCGGCGTTCCCGTGGAGTCGGCGCGCCAGGCGCTGCTCCGCGCGGCGCACAAGCTCCCGATCACGTGCCGGTTCGTGAAGCGCCGTCACAAGATCTGATCCGGAGGCCGACGTGAAGTCCACCGAGATCCGCGCGATGCAGGAGGCCGACCTGAACCTTCAGGTCGAGAGGCTCCGTCGCGAGCTCTTCAACATGCGATTCAAAGGCGCGGTCGAGCAGATCCAGCAGTCGCACCGGCTGCGGGAGATGAAGCGCGACATCGCGCGTTCCCTGACCGAGCTCCGCCGCCGGGCGGCTGAGAAGGCGGCCCTCCGATGAACTCCGAACCCAACGCCCGCACCGCGCGGCGCCGTTACATCGGCGTCGTGACCAGCGACAAGATGGACAAGACGGTCGTCGTCAGCGTCGACCGCCTCACGCTCCATCCCAAGTTCAAGAAGTACGTGCGCAGCTCGACGGTGCTGAAGGCGCACGACGAGTCCGACGAGGCGCGGACCGGCGACAAGGTCGAGGTCGTCGAGTGCCGGCCGTTGTCCAAGTCCAAGCGGTTCCGTCTGACGCGCATCCTGGTGCGCGCCCCGCGGGCCGCGGCGATGCCCGAGGCGGGAGCCGAGACGTGATTCAAGCCCAGACCATGCTCGACGTCGCCGACAACACCGGCGCGAAATCGGTCATGTGCATCAAGGTGCTCGGAGGCACGCGTCGCCGCTACGCCCGCATCGGGGACGTGGTGGTGGCGGCCGTCAAGAAGGCCATCTCCGGCGGCACGGTCAAGCAGGGCGACGTCGTGAAGGGCGTCGTCGTGCGCACCCGCCGTCCGGTGCGGCGCGAGGACGGCTCGTACGTGCGCTTCGACAAGAACGCGATCGTGCTGCTCGACGCCAACAACGAGCCGCGCGGCACGCGCATCTTCGGGGCCGTGGCGCGCGAACTGCGCGCCAGGAACTTCATGAAGATCATCTCCCTCGCTTCGGAGGTCGTCTGACGTGGCGAGCCGCAAGATCCGTGTGAACGACGAGGTGGTCGTGGTCGCCGGCAAGGACCGCGGCAAGCGCGGCCGGGTGACCCGCGTGCTGACCAAGCACGACCGCGTGGTGGTCGAGGGCGTGAACCTCGTCACCCGTCACCTCAAGCGCAATCCCCAGAACCCCCAGATGGGGGGGCGCGTCGAGCGCGCGGCGCCGCTTCACGTCTCCAACGTGATGCTGTGGTCGCCGTCCGACGGCAAAGGCGTCCGCGTCCGGTTCGACGGCGCGGGACGCGAGAAGAAGCGCCTCTCTTCGAAGTCCGGCGCGCAGGTGGGCGGCGCGCCCGCCAAGGCGAAGTGAGCCCGGCGCAGCCCGGAGAACGAACGATGACCGCGACCGCTGAAATCACCCGCCTCGAAAAGAAGTACCGCGAGGAGGCCGCTCCCGCGCTCAAGGCGAAGTTCGGCCTGAAGAACATCCACCAGATCCCCCGGATCTCGAAGGTGACGCTCAACATGGGCGTCGGCCGCGCGGTGGACAACAAGAAGCGCCTCGAGGAGGCCGTGCAGCACCTGACCGCGATCGCGGGTCAGAAGCCGGTGGTCACCCTCGCGAAGCGTTCGGTCGCCGGCTTCAAGCTGCGCGAAGGCATGCCGATCGGCTGCAAGGTCGACCTGCGCGGCTCGCGCATGTGGGAGTTCCTCGACCGCCTCATCTCGCTGGCGATCCCGCGCATCCGCGACTTCCGCGGCGTGAAGGCGGACTCGTTCGACGGGCGCGGCAACTTCTCAATGGGGCTGACCGAGCAGTCGGTCTTCCCGGAGGTGACCCTCGACAAGGTCGAGTTCCAGCAGGGGCTGGACGTCACCATCGTGATGACCGGCGGCAGCGACAAGCTCTCCTTCGAACTGCTGTCCGCCATGGGCATGCCGTTCCGCAAGAACTGACCGGAGCCTGAAGTGGCGACCAAAGCCCAAGTCAACAAGTCCCTGAGGACGCCGAAGTTCTCCACGCGGCATCGTCGCCGCTGCTCGCTGTGCGGACGTCCGCGCGGCGTGTACCAGAAGTACGGCGTCTGCCGCATCTGCTTCCGGCAGTTGGCGCACCGCGGGGAGATCCCGGGCGTGCGCAAGGCGAGCTGGTGAGGAGCGCGCCATGTCGATGACCGATCCGATCGCCGACCTTCTGACCCGCATCCGCAACGCGGTCGCCAACCGCGAAACGGAGGTCGAGGTTCCCGCGTCCCGCGTCAAGACCGCAGTGGTCGAGACGCTGAAGCGCGCGGGCTTCATCCGCGACTGGCGCACCGTCGAAGACGACCGCCAGGGCGTGATCCGCATTTTTCTGAAGTACGGGCCGGACGGCGAGCAGATCATCAACACGATCCGCCGCGTCAGCAAACCCGGCCGCCGCGTCTACCGCGCCGGCGCCGACCTCCCGAAGATCCTCGACGGACTGGGCGTCGCGGTCGTCAGCACCAACCAGGGGATGCTGAGCGACCACGAGGCCCGCGCGAAGAAGATCGGCGGCGAGGTCGTCTGCGAGGTCTGGTAAGGACCGTAGGAGCGAGCTCATGTCCCGCATCGGTGCGAAGTCGATCCCCCTGCCCGCCGGCGTGAACGTGTCGGCGAAACCAGACGCCGTCGTGGTGAAGGGGCCGAAGGGCGAATTGACGCAGAAGCTCACCGGCGGCGTCGCCGTCACGGTGGACGCCCAGACGAAGACCGTCCAGGTGCGCCGTCGCGGCGAAACGCGGCAGGATCGCGCGCTGCACGGGCTGTATCGCGCGCTGGTCCGAAACATGGTCCAGGGCGTGTCGCAGGGCTTCCAGGACAACCTCGAGATCGAAGGCGTCGGCTACAACGCCAAGGTCGAAGGGAAGGACAAGCTCGTCCTCAACATCGGATTCTGCCTCCCGGTGACGCTGACCATTCCGGCCGGCCTCACGGTGGAGACGCCGAAGCCCACGCAGGTGGCGATCAAGGGCTGCGACCGCCAGGTCGTCGGCCAGTTCGCCGCCCTGATCCGCAAGGTGCGGCCCCCGGAGCCCTACAAGGGCAAGGGCATCCGCTACGCGGGCGAGGTCATTCAACGCAAGGCCGGCAAGGCCGTCGGTTCCAAGGGGTGATGTGATGTCCGCGATCGGTCAGATCAAGGCGGCGCGCCGCCTGCGCCGTCACCGCCGCATCCGCAAGACGGTGCAGGGGAGCGCGGCGCGGCCGCGTCTGGCGGTGTTCCGCAGCCTGAATCACATCTACGCGCAGGTCATCGACGACGTCGCGGGCGCGACGCTGTGCGCCGCGTCGTCGACCCAGAGCGACGTGGTGGGCGAGGGCGGGACGGGCAACCGCGCCGCCGCCGAGAGGGTCGGCGAAGCCGTGGCGAAGCGCGCGCTCGAGAAGGGCGTGAAGACCGTGGTGTTCGACCGCGGCGGGTTCATCTACCACGGTCGCGTGAAGTCCCTCGCCGACGCCGCCCGCAAGGCCGGATTGGTTTTCTGACATGCAATACAAATCGGGTGGCATGGGCGGCGGCGGCGGCGGCGGTCGCGGCGGACGCGGGCGCGGCCCGGACTCCGGGCCGCGCGACGACTTCGCCGAGACGGTGGTCAAGATCAACCGCTCCGCGAAGGTCGTGAAGGGCGGACGCCGCTTCTCGTTCTCCGCGCTCGTCGTCGTCGGCGACCGCAAGGGCCGCGTCGGAGTCGGCTACGGCAAGGCCAACGAAGTGCCGCAGTCGGTGGAGAAGGGCGTGAAGGAGGCGCGCAAGAGCCTCATCAGCGTCCCGATGAAGGGGTCGACCATCCCGCACAAGGTGCAGGGCCGCTTCGGCGCGTCCAAAGTGGTCATGCTCCCGGCGGCGCCCGGCACGGGCGTCATCGCGGGTGCGACGGTGCGCGCCGTGGCGACGGCGGCCGGCGTGGGCGACATCCTCACCAAGTCGCTCGGCAGTCCGAACCCGGTGAACCTGGTCAAGGCCGCGATGGACGCCTTCGGCAAGCTGCGCACCAAGTCGCAGGTCGAGGCGTTGCGCGGCGTGTCGATTCCGGATTGAGCGCGAGCCCACAATGAATCTCTCCGACGTCAAGCAGGTCCGCGTCCCGCGCAAGAAGCGCAAGCGCGTGGGCCAGGGCATCGGCTCCGGCACCGGCAAGACCGCCGGCCGCGGCTTCAAGGGCCAGAAATCGCGCTCGGGCTCGAGCGTGCGCCCCGGCTTCGCCGGCGGCCAGATGCCGTTGTTCCGGCGGTTGCCGAAGCGCGGCTTCACCAACGGCCCGTTCAAGGCCGTCTACCTGGCGATCAACCTCGACGATCTCGCGGCGTTCCCCGCGGGCGCCGTGGTCGATCCCGACGCGCTGCGCGCCGCCGGGCTGCTCAAGGGCCGGTCGACGCGCGTCAAGATCCTGGGCCGCGGCGAGCTCAAGCACGCGCTCACGGTGAAGGCGCATCGTTTCGGCAAGAAGGCGCTCGAGGCGGTGAAGGCCGCCGGCGGATCGGTCGAGGAGATCCGCTGACATGCTGGGCGCGCTGGGCAACCTCTTCCGCGTCGAAGACATCCGTCGTCGCATCTACGTCACGATCGGGCTTCTGTTCGTCTTCCGCATCGGCGTTCAGATCCCGCTTCCGGGCGTGGATCCGGAGGCGATGCAGGAATACGCGAAGCGGACGGTCGACCAGACGCTGTCGTCCATCATCGGCGTCATGAACGCGCTGTCGGGCGGCAACCTGCGCATGCCGGTCCTGTTCTCGCTCGGCATCCTCCCGTACATCTCCGCGTCGATCATCCTCTCGCTGCTGCAGAAGGTGATCCCGTCGCTGGAGGCCCTCGCGAAGGAGGGCGCGGCCGGCCAGAGGAAGATCAACCAGTACGCACGGCTCCTCACGGTGCCGCTGGCCTTCATCCAAGGCCTCATCACCGCGCTGACGACCTACAAGTCGTTCGGCCCGACGCCCGGCGAGGCGAACCCGATGATCCCCGACTGGGGCTTCGTGTTCTGCCTCCAGGCGGCCGTCGGCATCACCGCCGGCACGATCTTCCTGATGTGGATCGGCGAGCTGATCACGGAATACGGCATCGGGAACGGCAGCTCGATCATCATCACCGTCGGCATCGTGTCCGACGTGCCGCTCGCCTTCTGGCGCATCGGCGAGAAGGCGATCGAGGACCGCACCTACATCCTCAGCGGCATCCTGCTCGCGCTCGTGTACCTCGTCATCATCATCGGCATCGTCTACCTGCATCGCGGGCAGCGCCGCGTGCCCATGCACCAGCAGCGCATCCAGCGCGGCAAGCAGATGATGGGCGGCGGCCGTCACTACCTGCCAATCCGCCTGAACATGGCGAACGTGATGCCGATCATCTTCGCCTCGTCGCTGCTGGCGGTGCCGGTGACGGTGATGAACTACATCAGCCCGGAGACGCGCACGAACTGGCTCGTGCCGGGGTCCTGGCTGCACGTCACGCTCTACGTCGCGCTGATCTTCTTCTTCTCCTACTTCTGGACGTCGATGATGTTCCAGCCGACGGAGAT
>DASPNK010000321.1:0-6825 GCA_035626575.1 Planctomycetota bacterium
GCGCGCCTGTCGGTCGCGTGGTGGCCCGCCGAAGAGTCCGTCTTCGGCCGCTCCTCCGGCGTGAGCTTCGGCGTGCTCGGCGGCGACGACGACGGAACGCCCGTCTCCTCGTGGGGTCCCGGTCGTTATCTCTGGCGAGCGGCCCTGCGGCCGGGCTCCGGACGCGCCGCGCAGGTCGCCGACGTCCCGCACGCCGGCGTCTTCGAGATTCGCGACGGCTCCGGCGTCCAGTCGATCGTCCTCCGCATTCCCGACGAGGCCCTCGCCCGCGCCCTCGACGCGCTCGGGTGGAGTGGCGACCGGTGAGGGCTAGCGCGGCCTTTCCCGACGAAAGTGACGCGCAGGGCGTTCTCCGCCTGCTCGTCCTCGTCGTTCTGTGCGCGACGGCGGCGGTCGGCCAGAAAGGTGAGACCGGACGTCGTCCCGACTCGCGCGGCGTCGCCGCGGCGCGTAGCTATGACGCCGTGGTCCGGCTGCTCGACGAAGCTGGGAATCCCGAGCCGGCGTCGTCGATCGTCGCCGACTTCGTCGACGCCGCCGATCGAACCGTCGCGTGGTTGCGAGTTCCGGTCGTCGACGGGCGCGCGCGCGCGACGGTATCCCTTCGCGCCGAAGAGGAGGTCCGCACCCTCCGATGGTGGCGATTCGGCATGAGGGTCGGCGTCGTGGCGACGCCTCTCCCTGAACCGGACGCCGGAGGCGTCCGGGACTGCGGGACCGCCCGGTTCGAACGAGGCGACGTCGTCTGCGCCGGACGCGTCGTCGACGATGTCGGGGCGCCCGTCCCCCGTGTCCTGGTTTCATTGGCGCTCGATCTTCTTCCCGGCGCCCTTCGTAGATGCGCCGACTTCGTGACGCATCCCGCTCGAGACACGAGGCCGGCGGCGGACGGGACGTTCGTCATCCGGTCGTACGGGGTTCGCGTCCCGGAATTCGTCGAGGTGAACGTCGACGGAGGGCTGCACGCGCCACGCCGTGTGCAAGTAAGACGCGGCTCGCAGGACCTCGAAATCGTCGTGCCGCGACTGGGCTCGCTCGTGGCGCGTCTCGCACCCGCGGCGTCCGGCCGAACCTTGCCACTACTGCGCGGCCGTGTCGCTCCGCATCGCACCGAGGGCGGCGGCTGGCGTCGGCATTACGAAGACCTCGTCGGCCGCGCCGGGACCTTCGTCGCCGAAGGTCTCGAACCTGGGCTCTACGACGTCTGCTTTTCCGAGCCCTTGAAGAACGGTTGGGCGCCTCAGTTGATCGTCCGAGGAATCGAAGTGCCCCCGGGCGCGGCTTCGACGGACGCGAGACTCGGAGCGCTTCGAATTCCCGACTTGGGGCCGCCCGCGTTCATCGAAGTCGTCGACGATTTCGGACGCATGATCCCAGGCGCGGTCGTCCTCCCCGCGGACGACGGCGTCCGCGTCCAAGCCTGGAACCGTGACCTCGTCAAGGTGCGCTTCGGCGAGACGCCCTCGAACCTGATCGTCGCTTCCGAGGACTTCGGCCACCGCGCGCAGATCATTCGAGGCGTCGACGGGTCCCGGCGGGTGACGCTCCGGCGCGGTCCCGCGATCCGCGTCACGTCGGCGCCCAGCGAGCTCCCTCCGCACGTCGAACTGGTCGTGCGATGGCGACCGTCGCTCGACGTCGCGTTTCTTGGTCGGCCTGCTCCGGGCGTGGATTGGTCTTTCCGTTGGCCGATCGCCGACGGCGTGACGCGTACGACGGCGGGGCCGGGGCTTCATCGGTGGGGGTTCGAAGTGTCCTGTGCCGGCGAGCCTCCGAACGTCTGCGGCGTTTCGTGGAACGAAGGGACCTTCGAGGTCCACGAGTCTGCGGACGGGAGCGCGCAGAACATCGAGCTACGCATTCCGCAGGCCGCTTTGGACGACGCCCTGTCGCATCTGGCCGAGCAGCGGCGGATGGCGCCGGGCGGCGTCGAGTGGTGGCGGTGACGCGTCAGGTCCCACGGACCTGCACGCCGCCGATGACTCGGACGGGCATCGTTCTCGCGGCGATCATCGCCGGCGCGGCGACCGCCGGCGCCACGTGGTGGGCGTCCCGCGCCGCGGCGTCGAACGCAGGTTCGCGGACGGCGGAAGACGCGGGCGGTGCGGAGCGCGCGCCGAACGCTTCGGCGAGGCCGACCGCGTCGTCGCGCGTCGCGCGCGACGCGTTCGGGCCGGCGTCTCCGACGACGCCGCGGCCGGGCGACGACGCGGTCCTGCGGACGCTTCGCGTGGTGCACCACGCCGACGGACGGCCGGCGCGGGGGGCGAGGGTGACGGTCGTCGCCGACGACGCGGTCTTCCGTGCCGCGGCTCGCGAGCTCGGCGGCGCCGGCGGGGTGCCCGGCGGATCGACGGCGTTGGACGCGCGCCTCGGCGCGACCGCCGTCGCGGACGACGCCGGGATCGTGCGGCTGACGACCCGACGGACGCCGTTGCGCGCCTCCGCGCGGCTCGACGCCTTCGGCGTCGAACGTTCCGTCGGCGTCGACGCGGGGACGGAGGACGACGTCGTCGAGTTGCGGTTGACGTACCGGCCGACGGTGCGCGTGCGCGTGCTGCGTCACGACGGCGGGGCCGCCGCGGGCGCGGACGTTCAGGCGGCGGCGCTCCGCCCCGGCGGCGGAACCGGACCGCGGATCGCCTCGGGCGCGACGGGCGTCGACGGCCTTGCGACCCTCGCGCTCGACCTGCCGTCCGGCGCCGCGGTCCAGGACGAGTTCTTGACGTTCGAGGTCACGGGCGCATTCTCGACGCCGCCGTCGACGAAGGTTCCGGCGGCGCCGCTCCCGGAGGAAGTCGTGATCTCTCTGCCGCCGACCGGGGCGGTCGTCGTCCGCACGATCGACGTCGAGGGCCGGCCGATCGCCGCGGACGGCGAGGCGGAGTTGCGCTGCGACCACGGCCGCGGGCCCGCGACCTCGCCGATCTCGACGCCGGTTGCGCTCGCCCCGGTGCGGGACGGCGTCGCGCGTTTTCCGTGCGCGGAGGCCGGCGCGACGCTTGCGGTCCGCGTGCGCTTCGACGACGGACGCTCCGGCGCGACGCGCGGGGTCGGACCGCCCCGCGAGGGCGAAACGACGCTCTACGTCGCTCCCGGGCCGCCGCCGCCGGGGCTCTGGACGATCGTCGCGCGGTTCCGCGACGAGCACGGCGCGACGGTGGAAGCGGCCGACGTGGAGATCCTCGCCCACGACGCGGAAGACGCCGTCGCGGCTCGAGCGACGGCGCCCGTCGTCGGCGGCCTGCTTCGCACGACCGTGCTTCCGTCGACGCGCGCGGCGCCCGCGCGCGTGCGCTTCACCCGGATCGACGGACCGACGGGCTTGACGAGCGCCGCCGCGCCTCCGGAGGACGCCGACGGCGTCTCCGACTTCGGCGAGCTGCGCTTCGACGTCGGGCCGCCGATGGCGGCGGGAATCGTCGTCGACGAAAGCGGCGCGCCGGCCGCCGGAGCGCGGATCGTCGCCGACGTCCGGGTCCGCGAGCGCTCGGGCGCCCGTGAATCGGGGACTTTGACGGCCGTCGCGTCGTCGACCGGCTCGTTCGTCCTCGGTGCAGGGTCGAGGGATGTGCGCGATCGGGTCCTGTTCCTCACGGCCTCACTGCCCTCCGCCGACGGCGAGGCGGTCGCCGAGCCCGTGCAATGTTCGCGCGGAGCGACCGGCGTCGTCCTCACGGTCCGCCGCCGCGGCGTCGTCGAAGGCTCCGTGCAAACCGACGCAAGTCGGCGCGCGCGAGGCTGGGTGTTCGCGAGGCGATCGGACGTCCCCGACGCCTCCTGGGGGAGCCACGCGCCGTTGCGAAGGGACGGCACGTTCCGCATCGAAGGGCTGCTGCCGGGGGCCTACGCGGTCGGGCTCTTGTCCGGGGGTGCGGACGGACTTGCACAGAATCGACCCGAGCTGATCGTCGAAGGCGTCCTCGTCCGCGGCGGCGAAACCACGCGCGATCCGCGGCTGCAGGACCTCCCGCTCGAGCCGACCGGACCGACGGTGCGCATCGCCGTGGTCGACGACGCCGGTCGGACCGCGCGCCAGGCGCGCGTCTTCGCTACGGTCGCCGGGACCCGCGTCCGCGCCATGCCGCACGACGACGGCGCCCTCCGCGTCACCCTCGATGCTCCGTCGGCCGACCTGGTCGTCGTCGAACCGTCCGGGCGCTTTCTGCCGGCGCGGCTCGACGCGGTCGACGGCGACCGACGCGTGACGTTGCGTCGGGGTCCGCGCATCTACGCGACGCTCGGCGCCCACGAACTTCCGCCGGGCGTGCGGCTGTCCGGCGGGTGGCGTCCGACGTCGGCGGTCGTGCCCGCGTCCGCACTCCCGTTCGCCTTTCTCGGCATGACCGGCGAGTTCGGCGTCGAATCCACCTGCTGCGGCCCCGGCCCCTACCGGTGGACCTACGTGCTCACCCGAGCCGACGGCTTCGGAACCGGCGGCACGCTCGAGTGCGGATTCGAAGTGACCGACGCGTCCGAGGTGCAGCGCTTCACCCTCGTGGTCCCGAAGGACGTTCTCGACGCGGCGTTGGCGCGCCTCCTCGACCATGAGGACCGGTAGTCCGCGCAGGGTCGCCGGTCAAGCATGAGGACTTTCGTCCGGGTGGTCGTGATCCTCCTGGCGTCCGCGGCGGCGGGCCCCGGCGACGGCGCGTTCGTGCGCGTGAGCGTGTTCGACGCCGACGGCGCTCCGGCGGGCGGCGTCGAAGCGGCCCTGCGACGTCGCGGCGACGCGTCGTTCGACCGCGCGCCGCTCGCGAGCGCGACGACCGACGCGCGGGGAGAGGCGATCCTGGTTCTTCCCGAAGGGGCTTCGTCGGGTTCGGCGGAGATCGGCGTCGTCGGCGTCTTCTCCGCACCGGTCGCCGCCGCCGTCGACCTCGCGGCGCCGCCGCCGTCGGTCGTCCTCCGGCTTCCGCCGCGCGGCGCCGTGCGCGTCGAGGCGATGAATCGCGACCTGACGCCGTTCGCCGACGGCGTGGCGGACCTCGTCGAGCGACACGGCGGGGTCCGCGGCGTCCGCGCGCCGTTCGTCGGAGGCGCCGCGACGTTTCCCGTGGTCGAGGCCGGCATCCGACTTCGCGGACGGGTGGAGAGCGCAGGACGCCGCGTCGCGTTCGCGGGACTCGGCCCGTCGCCCGGCTCGACCGCGCTGCTGGTCGCCCACGAGGCGCCGGAGCCCGCCCGGTACCGCGCGGTCCTCATCGACCCCGACGAACGCGACGTCGAGGGCGTCGTGACCGTCGAAGCGATCGCCGCGGACGGAAATTCTACGGGCCTCTTCGCGCCGGAACGCGGCTTCGGCGAGTACCGGTTCACGACGTTTCACTCGGAAATCCGGCCGCCCGTGCGCTTCCGTTGGCGCGCCCCGACCATGGGCGGCTACGTGGACGCGGAAGTCCCGCCCGCCGGAGCCGACGGCGTGCGGGATTTCGGCGCGCTGACCCTCGGCGGCGAGCTTCTGTGCGCCGGGCGCCTCGTCGCGGAGCCCTCGCTCGAGGGGCCTCCGACGTCGGTCGCGCTGGACGTCGACGTCGTCGACGACGACGACCGCCTCGTCGGTTGCAGATTGACGAGGCGCTTGTCGTCCGGCGGACGGTTCCGCTTCCTCGCGCCCGACGTCGTTACGGCCGGACGCTACGTCCGATTGACGGCGTCGAACAAATCCGGCGAGAGGGCGACCGTGCACGTGCGCCGCGGCGACCGGGACGTGACGCTCACGGTGCGGGGAACCGGCGCGATCACGCTTCCCGAGCCGCCGGCGGGGTCGACGGGGCCGCCGCGTCCGGGCGGCGTGCGGCCGAAGCCGGTCGAGCCGCTCCCGCCCGAAGCGGAGAGGTGGCCGCGATTCGCCGTGTGGTCGGGCGACGGCGACGTCGTCCGCGGCGTCGTCGGTCCGGGAGGGACGACGCCGGGTGTAGAGGGTGAGGAGTTTCGCGCCGAAGCGCTGCGGGAGATCGGGCGCCTTCTTCCGGGCGTCTACGACGTCTCCGCGCGCCGAGGGCCCGTCGACGAGCCGCCGGAGCGCGTCGTGCGCGGCGTCCTGGTGACCGCGGCGACGCGCACCGCCGATCCGCGCGTGCTCGCGCTCGCCGCGTCGCGCTCGGCCGGCCGGACGGCGTCGCTCGCGGTCGTGGACGAGAGCGGCGCGCCGGTTCCCGCCGCGCGCGTCGTTCCGGCGACGGACCTCGCGTGGTTCCGCGGCCGCGGCGGCGACGGCGTCGCGACGGCGGAAGCGCCGGCGCTTCCGGTCGACGTGACGGTCTCGAGTCTCGCAGGCGGATTCCTGCCGACGGATCTCCGCGTCGACGGCGACGGGCGCGTCGTGCTGCGACGGGCGCCGGCCCTGGCGGTCGCTCTCGCAGACCACGCATTGCCGGAAGGCATGACGCTGACCGCGGAATGGCGCCCCGACGAGACGACCGTGTTCGGTCGCCGGTACGGCGTCGAAACCCGGTGGCGTCCGGTCGAAGGCGCCGAAGGCGCTTCGGCGGCAGGATTCGGGCCGGGCCGGTACCGGTGGCGGGCGCGGTTGCGGTCGGCGGCCGTGGGGAATGTGATCGACTCCGCCGTCCGCTTCGACGGCGCCTTCGAGGTGAAGGACGCCGGCGGCGCGACGTCGATCGAGTTGCGCGTGCCCGACGATCCGCTCGACCGCGCGTTCGACGAGATCGAACTGCAACGCCGGCGCTGAGGCGGTCCCGCCGTCAGCCCGGCGTCGCCGCGCCCGGGGCGACGGACACGGGAGGCGCGGCGCGCACGAGGCGACGCGCGACGAAAGCCCACACAGGGGGGACGACCAGCAACGCGCCCGCGAGGGAGGCG